>UQUJ01000057.1 GCA_900544195.1 uncultured Alistipes sp.
AAGTACCTGTGTGGCACATATTTTTTCAAAAAAAGACTTTTTCAAGTGGACTCAACATTACTTAAGACTATCGCTTCTGCTGATGTAGTTAACATCGCAAACCTTAAGAACTGTTTTCACGCGGTTCACTTTCCGCAACCTTAACGAGTCACTTTGCTCCATTCGTATCGAATAGCACTCTATCTGGGCGGACATTTCCGCTATGAGATTGATGACCTTTGAGGAGACTGTAAAGGGTGGAGTGTACATTGTTCCCGTGTTATTCCGCCGTCTATTATCCGGCCGAATGTCGCCGACTGACGGGAAGCACGATTTTTCGAGCTTAATTATCACGAAAACACCGATTAAAACGCCACGAAAACACCGATTAAAAGGGCAAATATTTGATATATTTTGCAGATTAGAAAAAATGTCGTAATTTAGCATCGCTAATTGTGCAAATTTATATTCAATAATATTATGAAACGTATTTTCGCTATTCTTGCAAGCGCAGCGCTTGTTGCTTCTCTGTCCGTAGCGAACGCACAGAAGAAGGACTTTGACCCTTATTGGTTTATGCAGATTCAGGGAGGTGCCGCCCACACTGTCGGTGAGACTTCGTTCGGCGACCTCATCTCTCCTTCCGCCGCTCTTTCATTCGGCTACCAGTTCTCTCCTGTTTTCGGAGCCAGACTCAATGTCAACGGTTGGCAGGCTAAGGGTGCGGTGAACGGACCTACCACTGTTTACAAGTTCAACTACGTCGAGGGAGCCGCCGATCTCATGATTGATGTGGCTTCTATTTTCGCTGGCTACAAGTTCGACAGAACCCTCAATCCATACATCTTCGGAGGTGTCGGTGTAAACTACGCTTTCAACAACGACGACGCTGTCGCTGTAAAGGACAAGTTTGTTGACGGTTACCTTTGGAATGACAGCAAGGTTTCTCCTGCTTTCAGAACAGGTGCCGGCCTCAACATCCGTCTCACCGACGTCATCGCTCTCAACCTTGAGGGTAACTGCAGCTTCCTTGACGACCACTTCAACTCAAAGAAGGGTTCAAAGGCTGACTTCCAGATCAAGGCTGTCGCCGGTCTCACATTCAGCTTCGGTAAGGCCAAGCCGGTCCCTGCACCGGTTCCTGTCCCTGCTCCTGCACCAGTCGTTAAGCCAGAGCCGGAACCAGAGCCGGTTGTAGAGGAGAAGGTCGAGGTCGTTCCTGCGTTCGAGTCACTTTCACGCAACATCCTCTTCGTGATCAACAAGTGGGACATCCGCGACAGCGAGCAGCTCAAGATCGACGAGGTTGTAGAGGCACTCAAGGCTAACCCTGACACCAAGGTTCGCGTTTCAGGTTATGCTGACAAGGCCACCGGTACCGCCAAGAGAAACAAGTTCCTCTCTGAGAAGAGAGCCGAGGTTGTCGCCGCGGCTATCATGAATGCCGGTATCGACAAGGACAGGATCATCACTGAGTACTTCGGTGACACTGTCAATCCGTTCGAGACTCCAGAGGAGAATCGTGTTGCTGTCTGCCTCGTTAAATAATTGTGGCGCGGTAATTGAATATACAAAAAGGCTGGGTTTCAAACCCCGGCCTTTTTTTGAGAATGAAATAACAGTTAGTTAATAATTACATTTATTATGAGAATTGTACGTGTTACTGGCAGGGAGATCCTCGATTCAAGAGGAAACCCTACAATCGAGTGTGAAGTTGAACTCGAATCAGGCATTATCGGTGTCGCTTCCGTTCCATCAGGTGCATCAACCGGCGAGAACGAGGCTCTTGAGCTTCGCGACGGCGATCCTAAGCGCTACGGCGGAAAGGGCGTTCTCAAGGCTGTCGCCAACATCAACGAGAAGATCGCTCCTGAGATCATCGGAATGTCCTGCCTTGAGCAGAGGGCCATCGATGAGGCTATGATCAAACTCGACGGCACCGCTACCAAGAGCAACCTCGGCGCGAACGCCATCCTCGGTGTTTCCCTCGCTGTCGCCCACGCCGCCGCCAACTATCTTGACATTCCTCTCTACCGCTCCATAGGCGGAACCAACGGCCATGTGCTTCCTGTTCCTATGATGAACATCATCAACGGTGGAGCCCACTCTGACGCTCCTATCGCTTTCCAGGAGTTCATGATCCGTCCTGTTGGTGCCAAGAGCATCGCTGAGGGTGTAAGAATGGGCGCAGAGGTGTTCCACGCTCTCCAGAAGGTTCTCAAGGGGCGCGGACTCTCCACCGCTGTCGGTGACGAGGGCGGTTTCGCTCCAAAGCTGGGCGGCATCAACGACGCCCTTGACTGCATTATGGAGGCTATTGAGAAGGCCGGCTACAAACCAGGCGCTGACGTTACCATCGCCATGGACTGCGCGGCTTCCGAGTTCTGCTTCAAAGAGGGCGGCAAGTTCTTCTATGACTACAAGCAGCTCAAGACTGGTATGGCCAAGGATCCAGAGGGAAAGAAACTCTCTACCGAGGAGCAGATCGCTTATCTTGAGGAGCTCATCACAAAGTACCCTATCGACTCCATCGAGGACGGCCTCAGCGAGGAAGACTGGGAAGGCTGGGTTAAGCTCACCGCCGCCATCGGAGGCAAGTGCCAGCTTGTAGGTGACGACCTCTTCGTCACCAACACCAAATACCTTGAGAAGGGTATCAAGATGGGCGCTGGTAACTCTATCCTCATCAAGGTTAACCAGATCGGTTCCCTGACCGAGACCCTCGACGCCATCGAGATGGCTCACCGTCACGGCTACACCACTGTTACCTCTCACCGTTCAGGCGAGACCGAGGACACCACGATCGCTGACATCGCTGTCGCTACCAACAGCGGTCAGATCAAGACCGGTTCCCTCAGCCGCACCGACCGCATCGCCAAGTACAACCGTCTCATGAAGATCGAGATGGAACTCGGCGAGACAGCCCAGTATGGCTATAAGAAACTTAAGTAATTTCGATAGCAAATCGAATATATCAAAAAGTCTTAAAAAAGGCGGGTTCGATGTTAAAATCGGCCCGCTTTTTTGTCGTTTGGGGGAATTTGTGTAAATTTGGCTTGGATTTTTCAGCAGTGAGATTTCGTCGCGTGAGCGACACGTTAACAACCATATTCAAAATGGCAGAAAAAGAAAACATAGGGTACATTGCCCAGGTCATCGGACCTGTGGTGGATGTCCATTTCGATGTGACTGATGAGGAGGCTCAGCTTCCGCGTATTCACGACGCTCTTGATGTCGAAAGAGGCGAGGGAAAAAGGCCTTTGGTCATTGAGGTTCAGCAACATATCGGTGAAGACACTGTAAGGTGTGTCGCTATGGACTCGACAGACGGTTTGAGACGCGGAATGAAGGCTGTGAACACTCACGCTCCGATCTCTATGCCTACCGGCGCGCAGATCCGAGGTCGTGTGATGAATGTTGTCGGGGATTCCATCGACGGTCTCGGCAATCTGAACGAGGACAACTCCTTGCCTATTCACCGCGAACCTCCTAAGTTCGAGGATCTCAAGACCTCACAGGAAGTGCTTTACACCGGCATCAAGGTCATCGACCTTCTGGAGCCGTATCTGAAAGGTGGAAAGATCGGCCTTTTCGGCGGCGCGGGAGTCGGCAAGACGGTGCTCATCAAGGAGTTGATCAATAATATAGCCAAGAAACATAACGGATTCTCGATTTTCGCCGGAGTGGGGGAACGTACCAGGGAAGGTAACGACCTGCTTCGTGAGATGATCGAATCCGGCGTCATCAAATACGGTGACGAGTTCGTGAAATCGATGGAGGAAGGCCACTGGGATCTCTCCAAGGTCGATCGCAAGGAACTTGAGAAATCACAGGTGGCGATGGTGTTCGGTCAGATGAACGAACCGCCTGGAGCCCGTTCCTCAGTGGCCCTTTCCGGACTGACCCTCGCCGAGTCTTTCAGAGACAGTGACAAGGGAGACGGCCCGAGGGACATCCTCTTCTTCATCGACAACATATTCAGGTTCACCCAGGCCGGTTCCGAGGTGTCAGCCCTTCTGGGCCGAATGCCTTCCGCCGTGGGTTACCAGCCGACACTTGCCACGGAGATGGGACAGATGCAGGAGCGGATCACTTCGACAAAAAATGGCTCAATCACCTCTGTACAGGCTGTTTACGTCCCGGCAGACGACTTGACCGACCCTGCTCCGGCGACCACCTTCTCGCACCTCGACGCGACGACAGTACTCAGCAGAAAAATCACTGAATTAGGAATATACCCGGCCGTGGATCCGCTTGAGTCCACTTCCCGAATCCTTGACCCGAACATCGTGGGACAGGATCACTACGACACCGCTCAGAGAGTGAAGCAGATTCTTCAGAGGAACAAGGAACTACAGGACATCATCGCCATCCTTGGCATGGACGAACTTTCGGACGAGGACAAGCTGACCGTCAACCGCGCGCGTCGTGTGCAGCGGTTCCTGTCGCAGCCGTTCGCTGTGGCTGAGCAGTTTACGGGTGTGCCGGGCGTGATGGTGGACATTCAGGACACGATCGACGGCTTCCGCCGGATTCTCGACGGTGAGGTGGACTACCTGCCGGAGCAGGCGTTCCTCAATGTCGGGACCTTGGACGATGCGATCAAGAAGGGCGAGGCGATTCTCGCCAAGGCGAAGTAGGAATGATGTCAGAGGGGAGTACGAATATGTCAGTGAAATCAACAGGAATCGCTCTGGAGGTAATCTCTCCGGAAAGGACTTTGGTCCGTGCCACGGTTGATTCCGTGGAACTTCCAGGCTCGAAAGGCCGTTTCGAGGTTTTGAAGGATCACGCCGCGCTGATTTCCTCGCTGGAAAAGGGCGTGATCGCTTATCGTAACGGTGAGGCGACGGACAAGGTGGCTATCTCCTCTGGTTTTGTGGAAATAAATGATAATCACGTTGTGGCGTGTGTGGAACTGTGATGAGAAAGTGGATCTACATATTCATTGGCCTTTTGCTTCCGTTGTCCCTGGCCGCGGAGGAGAAGGGCGGTGGCTTCGACATGGACGAATATCTCTACGGCCACGTCCGCGATTCCTACGAGTGGCACATCACCACGGTGAAAGGCCATCACGTCAGCATTCCGCTGCCGGTGATAGTCGCCAGCAAGACCGGCAACGGCTTCCGCATGTTCAGTTCCAAGCATTTGGAACACGGTGAATATGAAGGGTTCTACATCGCCCAGGCCGGAAGCAAGTACGAGAACAAGATTGTTGAGCGCGCCGCTGACGGCTCGGAGGTAAGGCCGTGGGATTTCTCCATCACCAAGAATGTGTTAGGTCTGATGATCAACTGCGCCTTGCTGCTGTTCATCGTGCTTGGAACCGCCAAATGGTACAGGAAGCACGACGCCCGTGAGGAGGCTCCGAAAGGCGTGGTAGGCCTGATGGAGATGCTCGTGACGATGATCGAGAATGATGTCATAAAGAGCTGCGTGGGAGAGGACTACAAAAGGTACTCGCCTTACCTGCTGACAGCGTTCTTCTTCATATTCATAAACAACCTGATGGGAATCGTGCCGTTCTTCCCTGGAGGAGCCAACATCACCGGCAACATCGCCGTGACCCTCGTGCTGGCGCTGTTCACGTTCTTCATTGTCAACATATTCGGTAACAAGCATTATTGGAAGGACATTCTTTGGCCGGACGTGCCGACCTGGCTGAAAGTGCCGCTGCCGCTGATGCCGGCAATCGAGATCATCGGTATGTTCACCAAACCTTTCAGTTTGATGGTCAGGCTTTTCGCCAACATCCTCGCGGGACACTTCATGATCTTGGGTGTCGTGGCCGTCATATTCCTGACAGCCGAGTTGGGCGCTGCCCTGAACGGCAGCCTCACGTTTGTCGCCGTCCTTCTGGGTGTGTTCATGGATTGTCTGGAACTGCTTGTGGCATTCATTCAGGCGTACGTCTTCACGATGCTGTCGGCTGTCTTCATCGGGCTGTCGCGGCAGAGGCCGGAGGCTTCGGAATAATTTTGAATATTCAGAATAAACAATTTAAAATCATAGAATTATGTTACTTTCTACAATGTTGCTTCAGGCCCTCTCTCTTGGTAGAGTAGGTGCGGCTCTTGGTGCTGGTCTGGCTGCTTTCGCCGCCGCTTTCGGTATCGGTAAGATCGGTACGGCTTCCCTTGAGGCCGGAGCCCGTCAGCCGGAAAAGGCCGATCATTACAGAATGACGGCCATCATCGTCAGCGCCCTCATCGAAGGTGCCTGTCTGTTCGCTATCGTTGTTTGTCTTATCGCGAAATAGCAAATGTCACTCATCACTCCTGATTTCGGATTGCTTGTGTGGATGACGCTGATCTTCGGCATCGTGTTCTTCGTGCTGGCGAAGTGGGGCTTTCCTATGATCACCGGCTCGGTAGAGAAGAGGGCCGCGAGGATAGGTGATTCCATCAAGGCTGCCAAGGAGGCGGAGGAGAAGCTTCGCAATCTGGCGGAGGAACAGTCCCGGATGATCGAGGAGACCAGGCAGGAGCAGAGCCGGATTCTGAAGGAGGCCGCGGCTTCGAGGGACAGCTTTGTCGAGCAGGCCAAGGTGCAGGCTCGTGAGGAGGCTTCCCGCATTCTGGATCAGGCCCGCACGCAGATCGCCGCCGAGAAGGAAAGCGCTTTGCGGGATGTCCGCAAGGAGGTCGCATTGCTTTCCGTCAGCGTCGCTGAGAAGGTGCTGAAGAAGAGTCTTTCTGACGCTGACGGGCAGTCCGCTCTTGTGGACAGATTGGTGGATGAGGTTTCCTCGTCGAAGGACTTGAAGAATTGATGCTGGTTTGGTCCCTGAGCTTGTCGAAGGGGCCGCTGGAATAGAGAAGGAATTAGTGTTATGAACACAGGTATTATCGCGACACGTTACGCCACCGCTTTGCTGAAGTTGGTCGAAGAGACCGGCTCCGGCGAGACGGTTGCGGCTCAGGTGCAGGCTATTGAGAAGGCTCTTGACGAAGTGCCGGATTTCCGGCGTGCCGTGGTTGATCCTGCGGTCGCTCCGGCGAAGAAGATTGCCCTTTTCGAGGCGGCTTTGTCTTCTTTGGCCGCTGAGCCTGTCAAAGGGACTTCCCGGCCAAATCAATCGCTTCGGCAGACTCGGCGACCTGTCGAAGCGACATCCCTTGCTCCCGAACTGCGAAAATTCCTCGAACTACTGATACGCAACGGCCGCATCGGCGACGTGCGTCTGACATTCACTACTTTCATCATTGAATATTACCGCTCGCGCCACATTAAACGTGCCCGTCTTGTGGTCGCAGACCCTGCGCTGCTGAACCCTGAGTCCACTCATTCGGTTCCAGAGCTTGTCGAAGGGTCGTCGCTTCGGCAGGTTGATGGGCTTGCCGAACCACGGTTGGTGAGTTCTGCCGAGCCACAGCGACTGACACTTGAGTCCCGTCTCCGGGATTTGATCGAGAAACAGACCGGCTGCAGACTGATCCTCAAGACCGAAGTAAATCCGTCCCTCATAGGCGGTTTCGTCTTCGAGGTCGAGGACACGGTGCTGGATGCCAGCGTCTCCCGCCAGCTCGACATCATCAGGCGTCAATTCATAGAAAAGAACAGAAGAATAGTTTAGTATGGACAAAATAAAACCAAGTGAAATCTCCCAGGTGCTTCTGGAACAACTGAAAGACATTGACACCTCCCTCCGGTTCGAGGAAATCGGCAAAGTCCTTCAGGTCAGCGACGGTGTGGCCAGAATGTATGGTCTGACCAACGCCGAGGCCGGAGAACTGCTCGAATTCGAGAGCGGAGTCATGGGTGTCGTGATGAACCTTGAGCAGGACAATGTCGGTGCCGTGCTTCTCGGCCCTACCGATGAGGTCAAGGAAGGAATGACAGTCCGCAGAACCGGACGGATCGCCTCCATCAAGGTCGGCGAGCAGATGCTCGGAAGAGTGGTCGATCCGCTTGGCGTTCCGCTTGACGGACTCGGCAAGGTCGAGGGAGACCTGACGGAGATGCCGCTGGAGCGCAAGGCTCCCGGTGTAATATTCCGTCAGCCCGTCACCGAGCCTCTCCAGACCGGAATCATGGCGATCGACTCGATGATTCCGATCGGCCGTGGCCAGAGGGAACTCATCATCGGCGACCGTCAGACCGGCAAGACCGCCATAGCCATCGACACGATCATCAACCAGCGCGCCAACTACGAGGCCGGGAATCCTGTCTATTGCATCTATGTGGCGGTCGGACAGAAGGGTTCCACCGTGGCCAACATCGTGGAGACGCTCCGCTCGAAGGGTGCGATGGACTACACGGTTGTCATCGCCGCCACCGCGGCCGATCCCGCCGCGCTGCAGTATTTCGCCCCGTTTGCCGGAGCCGCTGTGGGGGAATATTTCCGTGACACCGGCCGTGCCGCCCTCGTTGTCTATGACGACCTTTCAAAGCAGGCTGTGGCCTACCGTGAGGTTTCGCTGATCCTGCGCCGACCTTCCGGTCGTGAGGCCTATCCGGGCGATGTCTTCTACCTGCACTCACGGCTTCTGGAAAGAGCCGCGAAGATCATTGACCAGCAGGAAGTCGCCGAGCAGATGAACGACCTTCCGGATTCGTTGAAGGGCAAGGTCAAGGCCGGCGGGTCGCTGACAGCCCTTCCGATCATCGAGACCCAGGCCGGCGACGTGTCCGCCTACATCCCGACCAACGTGATCTCCATCACCGACGGTCAGATCTACCTTGAGACTGACCTGTTCAACCAGGGCCAGCGTCCGGCCATCAATGTGGGCATCTCCGTGTCCCGTGTCGGCGGAGCCGCTCAGGTGAAGTCGATGAAGAGTGTGGCCGGAACCCTGAAGATCGAGCAGGCGCAGTTCAACGAGCTGGAGTCATTCTCGAAGTATTCATCGGATGTGGACAGAGTGACGGAAATGGTTCTGGACAAGGGCCGCAAGAACAATCAGCAGCTGATCCAGCCGCAGTACTCTCCGATGCCAGTCGGTGAGGAGGTCGCCGTCCTTTATTGCGGCACCCACGGCTTGATGAAGGACATCAGCCTGGATCAGGTGCATGAGTTCGATGTCCTGTTCCTCGAACGGATGAGGGCCACCCATCAGACCGATGTACTTGACAAACTGTCGGCGGGAAAGGTGGATCCGGAACTGTTCAACGTGATCGAGGATGTGGCTTCCGGCGTGGTGAGGTCAATTCTTATAGATTCCGGCAAAAAGAAGATGAAAGTCAAGAAGTTCAATTAGTTGTAGAAGAATATGCCGTCACTGAAGGAGATAAAGGGCAGGATCAATTCCATCAGCAGCACTCTGGCGATCACCTCGGCGATGAAGATGGTGGCAGCCGCGAAGCTGCAGAAAGCGCAGATGGCGATTCAGAACATGCTTCCGTACGAGAGGCGACTGTATTCGATGCTTGTTGACTTGATGGGGGCAATGAATATTTCAGCCGCGGCTTCGGAAGATGGTTCCGTACGTGGCTCAGGATCAGCTGAACGTGGATTTGACCAGAGTGGTGATCGGTTGAGCCTGTCGAACCGGCACGACCTGGCGGGGATGGACGGGGCATATTCATTGATGGCTCAGCGTGAGGTGCGAAAGGTTGCGATTGTCGCCTTCGCCTCCAATTCTTCGCTCTGCGGCGCGTTCAATTCCAACGTCATCCGGGAGGCCACGGCGGTGATCAATGAATACCGTGCCTCAGGTCTTGGCGATGCCGACATCACGGTCTATTCCGTAGGCCGAAAGATGGCGGAGGCGATGAAGAAGCTTGGCTTCCCAAGTCCTGCGGATTTCACGAAGATGTCGGATTCTCCGTCATACGATGCGGCCTCCGCTTTGGCTCAGGAACTGTTTGACGGCTTTGTCTCCGGTCGGTTCGACAAGGTGGAGCTGGTTTATAATCACTATAAATCAACCTCTTCACAGCCGACCACAAGGCAGACCTATCTGCCTCTGTCCTTGGCCGATGCCACCGCTGACATTCAGGTCGGGAAGATCACCGATTCCGCCTCTGAACCCTACACGGACAAGGTCGCTGAACCTGTGGTTCGACAAAACTCACCAACCACAGAAACGCCAGACCTGATTGTGGAACCCTCCAAGGAGGAGCTGATAGCCACACTTCTCCCGAAGGTGGTCCGTCTCCGCGTATTCACCACCCTTTTGGACAGCACCGCCGCCGAGCACGCCGCCCGCACCGTAGCGATGCAGCTCGCCACCGACAACGGCAACGACCTCCTTCAGGAACTCACCCTTGAGTACAACAAAGGCCGTCAGCAGAAGATCACCTCCGAGATCCTCGACATCGTCGGCGGTTCGCTCCAGTGACCGGCAGGAAATAACCAACACCAATTATTCTATGCTACGAATTAAGAAACTGATAGTCAGCCTGACCGCGGCTGCCTTACTTGTTCCGACACTGTGTGGGGCTTATGCTTCCCCGAAGAAAGTTATCCTTGGAGACGAACGGTTCGAGGAGTACCTGCCTCTGTTGGAAGGGAAGCGTGTGGCGGTGTTCAGCAACCAGACAGGGATAGTCGGAGACAAGGTTACCGGCTCCAAGTTGGCTGACGCTCTTGCTGATTATGGCGGGTGCTTCCCGGAACATCCGGTCGCTGTGGCTCGACAATCTCACCAACCGGTCGCTGAGCCTGTCGAAGTGACTGTCAATAAGAGCACATTCGATGAGATTTCCCGAATTCCGTTTCTTGAACCGTCTGTTCCCGGCGGCAAAATCGAGTACGGTCAGCACATAGTTGACGCCCTGATCGAGAAAGGCGTGGATGTCAGGGCTATTTTCTCTCCGGAACATGGATTTCGGGGCAATGCCGATGCAGGAGAACATGTCAGCAGCAGTGTGGACGAGAAGACCGGAGTGGAGATCATTTCCCTTTATGGTGGAGGGTCGAGGATTCCGGGCAAGGACAAGACAGACAAGTTCGATGTCTTGATTATTGACATTCAGGATGTGGGCTTGAGGTACTATACCTATTATATTACCATGCATCATCTGATGGAGGCCTGCGCCCGTGACGGTAAACAGGTCATCATTCTTGACAGACCGAACCCGAACGGATTCTATGTCGATGGCCCGATTCTGGACATGAAGTTCAAGTCTGGTGTCGGCTGGCTTCCGATCACTACCGTCCACGGAATGACGCTCGGAGAGTTGGCCCTTATGATCAACGGAGAGAACTGGCTGGAGAACGGATCCTGCGACTTGACTGTGATCCCATGCCTGAACTACACCCGCCGGACCCGCTATAGCCTGATCCTGCCGCCTTCGCCAAACATCAAAGACATGAGAGCGGTGTATCTATATTCATCAACCTGCTATTTCGAGGGTACGGTGGTCAGTCTCGGGCGTGGCACCTCGTTCCCGTTCGAGACCTATGGGCATCCGGCGATGACGGGATATTCATTCTCCTTCATTCCGAGGAGCCTCTCCGGCGCCAAGAGTCCGCAGTTTGTGGATGAAGTGTGCCATGGAGTCGACCTTCGCCACAAGCCGCTCGCCGACATCTGGGCGGAAAAGATCAACCTTGAATATGTCATTGATGCCTACCGTAATCTGAACATGTGCGGTAAGTTCTTCGGAAAGAACAACTTCTTTGAGCTCCTCGCCGGCGTTGACTGGTTCCGCTCGATGATAGAGTCCGGTTCCACTTCATCCGAAATCGCCGCTCGCTGGGCCTCCGATGTCGAAACATTCAAAACCCTCCGCACTCCATACCTCTTGTACGAAGAGTAAATATGCGTGATTTGCGTCCCCTCCCCACCAAACTGTCATCTGAGGCTATAATATATAAAGGTATGTCTCCTCTTTGGCCGCTTGGCTCGTTGACATGCCTGTCACAATGGTTCGGCAGGTACACCAAACGGGCGTGGCGGATGTTCCACTGCCCAGTCGGCCGCTGAGCCTGTCGAAGCGACTCCTTAAGAATGTAGATCAGTCTTTGTACAAACGTACCGCATGTGAAACGCATGTCGGCGCCGATGTCGCACCATTGAATATCTCTGTTCGGAACCGTCCGGGCGGCATCTCCCGTGAGAAAAGGGGTGTCACTCCTAGTAATAAATAGGTTTTTGCCTGTTTTTCGACGATTTCTTGCAGAAAAATCTTGTTTATGAAAAATTAAACCCATATATTTGTCGTTGTGTTATGGAGTACCCCTTGCCAGGGGCTTGTAAACATATTTATTACTAGGAGTAACATGTTTAACATTTTATTAACTAATTATCCTTTATGAAAAAGTTTTTTAGATTGGTTTCGATGTTAGCCGTAGCAGGGCTGACATTCGCGTACACCAGCTGTACGGACTACTCTGAGGACATCGACAAGGTTGACGGCCGTGTTGACAATCTGCAGAGCCAGTTCGACGCTTTCAAGAGTGCGACGAACGAGTCTATCAAGAAGATCGACGGCTTGATTGCCGACCTTCAGAAGACCGTCGCCACGCTTGAGACAAAGGAGGACCACAAGAAGGATGTTGATGCTCTCAACAAACTTATTGATGGTCTTAAGTCTGACGCCACGGCTTTGGCCGGAAGGGTTACCGCCATTGAGAAGGATCTTCCTAACTACGTTAAGAAGACGGATTTCGAAGAGACCCTTAAAGGTTATGTGAAGGTCGCTGAGTTCAACACGGAGATTGGTAAGATCACTGGCCGTCTTGATGTTATCGAGGGCAAGCTTTATCCTCTTGCCGCCAAGTATGACTCTGAACTTAAGATCTCTGAGATCATAAGCAAGATTGATGCTGTAAAGGCCACCGCTGATGACGCAAGCCAGAAAGTTGATGTCCTCCGCACCGATGTGGACGTTCTCCAGAAGGCACTTGAGGGTTACACCAGTGCAGGTGCTATCAAGACCAAGTTTGAGGCTGTTGATGCAGAAGTTGCAAAGAAACTCAACATCGCTGATTTCAAGACTGAGCTTGACAAGTATTTCCAGGGCGAGTTTGATGAGGCTTTCAAGGCTGCCATCAAGATTTCCTGCGAGAATAAGGATGGTGAAGTTTACAAAGCCATCTATGCTGCTCTCAATCCTGCTGTAACGGCTCTTGAAACCAAGATCTCTAATCTTGACACCAAGATCAATGATGTTCTCGGTATCGTTCTGAACCGCATCCAGAGCATCGTGTTCGTCCCTGAGTACGATGACATGAACGCTACTCTCCACTACTATCATATCGGTACTGCTCTTGCTTCCGGTACGGCGAAGGAGAAGATTGTTGACGCTACATTCGAGATTTATCCTGCCAAGCTCGCCAAGAGCATCAAGAAGGAGGACGTTTCTGTTGTCGCCGTCGCTGTTGGCACCCGTGCCAATGCCGCTGTTGAGGGTGAGATCGTTGCTTTCGACGTTCAGGACAATGGCCGTGTGAATGTTTCTGTCAAGTTCGGTAAGGACGTTAACTTTGACCTCGCTAAGAAGGACAAGGTTCAGTTCGCCATCTCTCTGCGTGTTAAGGAAGACACCAAGACGACAATTGATGGTAAGGAAGTTGAGACCGGCAATTATGTTGAGTCCGCTTTCGTAGGTGCCAAGTACTGCCCTGACAGTGACCTTACCGGTAAGTTCGGTATCGTCAAGCTTTCCAGCCAGACCGAGATTAAGCCATCCGAACTTTCTACTGAAAAGCAGTGGTCAGACGCTCCGGCCGCTTGGAACCCATTCGATGGTTACGAGTTCGCCGTTAAGGTTGATGCTAAGTGGCTCAGCCTTGAGGAAGCCGCTAAAGTTTTCTTCGTTGATGTGAAGAACATCACTCCTACTCTTAAGAACACTCCTGTCTATAGGGACAAGGCTAATGCTGTTAAGCCTGCTTTGAGCAAGTATTACACTCATGTAGCCAAGAATGCTGCTAAAGCACTTGCTGACTTCACAACCTCGATGACCGCAGAAGTAAAACCAGCTAACCTCGCTGAGGCTGTCGGCTCAACTTGCAATGATGAGGTTGAGGCTACTGTTCTTGGAGCCAAGTTCTTCGATAAGACTATCACTTACAAGATCGGTAGAAGAACATTCGCTATGGTTATTGAGCCTGCTCAGGTTGAGTGGTCATACGCTAACGCGGTTAAGCTCTCTTCTGCCAAGACCGCTTCTGCCGCTTACGACAAGCCTATCGACAAGAATTTTGACATTAAGTTCAAGGAACTTGAGGTCACCATTTCTGATCCAGATAAATATGATGACCTTGACATTGAGACTGTTGTCGCCGGTCCTTGCACCCCGAAGCATTTGTTGAATAGTGCCGCTGCTCCTGCTGGTCTTGCTCTTAACGTTGACCCGGTTGCTATCATTAAGGCTCATCTTGCAGGTGTTGAAGTTACAGGTTATGCATTTGGAAAGGCTGGTAAAGTAAATGAGTATGTGTTCCATAACGTGTATGCCAACGATCCTACTTTCACAGATGTTGACGTGACATTCACCCTTACCCTCGGTCCACTTCCTAACCCGGCTAAGGTTAACGTCACAGAACAGAAGATTGCCTACGAGCCGGCGGTTGTTCTTCACGAAGTTGCTGAAACAGAGACTATCAACAGGGCATTCGAACAGGAGACCGTTAAACCTTTCTTCAAGGATCTTGCTGAATTCAAGGCTGATCTCCTTACTGGCGCAGAGACTATAGTTAAATCTCAGCGTACCAGTGTAAAACCTGCTGTTAACTGCTCTGCCTATACTTACTTCAGAGTTACTGACAGAGTACTCGCTTCCACTCCTTACATCAGACTTTCACAGGCTGACCTTACTTCTTACAATGACACATACGCATTCGAGACCAAGGTTGACACATGGTACGGTGTAGCTTACAGCTTCGCCACCACCGCTTCTCTTGTTAAGCCAGTTTACAGCCTTATCTATCACGAGGATCTTGTAGACATGACTCAGGAGATACCTACTGTCAAGATCGCTGGTACAAAGGCAAGCGGTACTTATGAGATCAATACCGATGACCTCAGCAAGTACTTCGGAGTAGAGAAGTGCAATGCTTCTGTTGCCAATTACCTCAAGATTAAGTATGAGTATGTAACTCCTCTTGCGAATGCCGAGTGGATCAACAAGGGATACGAGAACATACCAGCCATCCCTGCCGAGCTTGACGGTGCCGCTGGCGATATTAAGGCAGATGGTAGCCTTGCGGTTCGTGACATTGTATGGGGCAACTTTACCGCCCGTGACATGGTTGTCAAGGCTATCCTTAGCTGCAACGGTGTTGAGGTCAACTCTCTCAACCTTAAGTTGACGATCGAGGATCCTATTGCAGAAGTTTCAATTGAGGACATCGCTGTTAAGCGTGATCCGTACGCTGATGTTCATGTCAACCTTTGGAAGACAACGACTGTCAAGTCTATCCTTTCTGATGCGAACCAGGTTAATCAGGCAGCCGCTACAAAGGCTGACATGTGGAACTGGAATGCTGATGTCGCTTACGGTCTTGATCTCACCTACGATACAAAGTACACCGTATTCGTTAATGGTAAGGACGTAACCTCTCAGTTCCCTGCGTCTAAGCTTGAGTTCAAACCTGCGGATGGTGTCATCATCTACCATAAGGATGCCGCACATCAGGTCAATGATGTCATCGTTGAGCTGACAGCCCATCTGACTCACAAGTTCAACTATAACAACAAGAACGCTGAGGAGATTCATAAGGATACCTACAAGTTCAGGGTAGTGATTTCTGAGTAATTTCTTATAATTAGCATACTTAATGAGGGGATGCCGCGAAGCGACATCCCCTTTTTTGCGTCATAATGCGTCATGATGCCAAGTTAAGTAACCTTCAAAAGATAACCTGCATCATCTTAAGGAATCTTTTCGGTCTATATCTCTTTTCTCATCAGTCATGTGCCACCGGCACACTCCTTCTTCGAAAATAGATCTATCCTCGAAAATCTTCTCTTAATCTGAGGCAACTTATTTTTTTCATGTTACTAAAAACAAAAACCGAAGCGAGGTTCTCACCCGGCTTCGGCTTATCTTATTCAATACTTATGAAATAACTATTGAGTCAGTTTTTGGTTTATGAGTAAAAATATTTATGTCGATTGACAAATATACCATTTCCGTGCCAAACTCATCGTTCGCGGTGTAATTTAGATCATAAACCATATTCCCGTTTCAACCAGAGGTCGGACAGCGGGTCAAGAATGTAGATTTTGCCTCTGTTTTTCTCGATGACTCCTTCCGGTGGAGAAACTTTAGCGCATCGGTTTGCTGCCCTGCGTCTGTGACGGATTATCTACTTGATCTTGATGGAGTTGAGGAGGTCGAGTCTGCCGGTGTCTATCAGGTGGATGATCAGCTCTCCGAAGAGGGTGTTCTGCCAGGCGAACCAGGCGCGGGTGAACTTGCTTGCATCGTCCTTATAGAAGGATTCGTGCATGAAGCCGGTGCCGGCATCGGTCTTCATCAGGGTCTCCACGCACCATTTGATCTCCTTGTCATCCTGGGACGTGAATGCCTTCATCATGATGCTCATAGGCCAGATGTAGTCGTAGCCGATGTGCGGGCCGCCGATTCCCTCGCCGGCCTTGCCTTTGAAGAAATATGGATTGTCATCGCTCCAGACAAACCTGCGGGTGTTCTGGTAGATCGGATCGTTCACATCAATGTCTCCGAGATAGGCCATTGACAGGAGGCTCGGAACGTTGGAGTCGTCCATCAGAAGCCTGTTGCCGAAACCATCCACCTCAAAGGCGAAGATCTTGCCGTACTTAGGGTGATCCACGATGGCATATTCATAAAGAGCCTTCTCCACTTCGGCGGCGAGGTCGAGGCATTCCTTCGCGAGTTTCTTGTTGTGGTTGACATCCGTGAGGATCTCGGCTGCCTTGCGCAATGAGGTGACGGCGAAGAAGTTGGACGGAACGAGGAACTCGAAGATCGTCGCGTCATCCGACGGACGGAATGCCGAGGCGATCAGACCCACCGGCTTGACAGGGTTGCCGCGGCCGTCATTGGACTTGGTGTCGAACTGGCGGTCGGTCTTGCGGGCGAACCGGTAAGGGCCCGGGCCGTCCTTGCGCTGCTGCTCCTTAAAGGTCTTGAGAGTGGCCTGGATGGACTTGAGCCAAGTCTCTCCGAAAACGGAATCGTCGCCGGTCACCTTCCAGTACTGGTAGGCCAGGCGGATTGGGTAGCAGTGCGAGTCGATCTCCCACTTCCGCTCGTGGTCGTAAGGGTTCATGTCGGTGAGGTCCGAATCCCACTCGCTGCCCGTCGGGCCGTCGTTGAAGGCGTTGGCGTAAGGGTCGATGCAGATCAGCGAGAACTGGCAGTTGATCACGCCTGCGAGCATATTCCTAAGATGCTCATCCTCGTTGGCAAGCTGGATGTAAGGCCAGACCTGCGCTCCGGAGTCCCTAAGCCACATGGCGTGGATGTCGCCGGTGTAGACGAATGTCCTGAAGTTGCCGTCTTCGTCCTTGCCGAAGTGGACTGTGGTGTCCAGGGTGTTCGGGTAGCAGTTGGCGAACATCCAGGCGAGGCGGGGGTTCGTCAGGATGCCCTGCATCCGGGCGATCTTGTTCTCGACGGCCTCGGAGCGGAAAAGTCTCTTTTCAGGAGCAGGGCGCTGCGACTCGTAGGTTTTGGTGTTGCTCGTGGCAGTCGCTTTGACAGGCTCGGCGGCCAGACCGGCTGGCTCGGCGGCCAGACTAGTTGGCTCGGCGGCCGGTTGGTGATCCTGCCGAACCACATCGGCCGGCGCCTGGGCTTGTGTCAAAGTACCTGAGAGCAGAAAAATGGCCGAAGCCAGAAGCAGTGTGCGTTTCATAATTTATTGTTCATTAGTGTATGAATATGGTCTGTCCTCCTTTGCGGTTCCTCTCACCGTGTCAGGCTCGGACCCTACAAGATAAACAATATTCGCTCCTTCTGCAAGGTCTTCATGGCGGAAATAGTTCCGGCTCCACTCTTTCCCGTTGATTCTCACGCCTTTGACGTAGAAGTTGTCTTTGGAATTCTCCGGGGCTTCAAGCGAGACGACGCTTCCGTCAGGCCGGGTGATGACCGCTTTCCTGAACAGAGGTGTGCCGATGGCATATTCATTGGCCCCCGGGCAGACAGGGTAGAACCCGAGGGCGGAGAATACGTACCAGGCGGATGTCTGGCCGTTGTCCTCGTCGCCACAATAGCCGTCGAAGTTGGAGTTGTAGAACTTGTCCATCACCTCGCGGATCCGCTGCTGCGCCTTCCAAGGCTGGCCGCACCAGTCGTAAAGGTAGAGCATATGCTGGATCGGCTGGTTGCCGTGGGCGTAATTCCCCATATTCATAACCTGCATTTCCCTGATCTCGTGGATAGGGAAGCCGTAGTAGCTGTCGTCGAAGAGCGGAGGGATTGTGAATATGCTGTCGAGCATCCCGGCGAAGACCTCGTCCCCTCCCATCAGGTCGATCAGACCCTGCGGGTCGTGGAACACTGACCATGTGTAGTGCAGGCTGTTGCCTTCGGTGAAGTTGCCTCCCCATTTCAGAGGGCTGAACGGCCTCTCGAACGAGCAGTCGAGGTTCTTTCCGACCATCAGCCTGTACTCCGGATCGTAGAGATTCCTGTAATTGAATGCGGCCTTGGCGTAAGGCGCAAGCTCTTCCTCGCTGCGGCCCAGAGCCTTGCCGAACTGGTAGATGCACCAATCATCGTAGGAATATTCAAGCGTCATGGCGGCGTTCTCGTTGATGCCTACGTCGCAAGGGACATAGCCGAGGCTGTCGTAATATTCCCAGCCGAGTCTGCCTGTCGAACTGACCTCCGGATGGACGGCGTGGGCTCCGTGGGTGACGGCCTTCCAAAGCTCGTCGGCGTCATAGCCGCGCAGCCCCTTGATCCAGGCGTCGGCGACCACTGATGCTGAATTGTTTCCGACCATACATCCCCTGTGTCCCGGGCTGGACCATTCCGGCAGGAATCCGCTCTCTTTCCAGGTGTTCACCAGCCCTTCCTGCATCTTCACGCTCTCGTCCGGATAGACGAGGTTCAGCAGCGGGAAAAGACATCTGAATGTGTCCCAGAAGCCGGTGTCGGCGAACAGATAGCCCTTGTGTACGGCTCCGTCGTAAGGGCTGTAGTGGACGCGCTCGCCGTCGGCGTTGATCTCTGACAGGTCACGAGGGAACAGCACCGATCTGTAGAGGCATGAATAGAATGTGCGCAGGTTGTCGAGATTGCCATCCTCCACGGCGATCCGGCCCAAAACCTCGTTCCATCTTGCTCGTCCGGCCTGGGCTATCTCGTCCAACGTTCTGTCGCCCAGTTCTTTGAGATTGATTTCCGCCTGCTCCTGGCTAATGAATGATGAGGCGACCCTGAGGTTTACCTTCTGTCCTTTCGCTGTCTTGAACCCGACCATGGCGATGTGGCCGTCAACGGTTTGTGTCTCGAATGGAGTGTCGGAAACCACCACGAACCAGTTCCGGAAATTCTCGGTCACGCCGCCGTGGTTTGCGGTCGAGTAGCCTACGATCATATTCCTGTCACCTATGACTTCGGCATTGCCGCCGCTGTAGGCATCGACCACGAGGTAGGACATCTCCTTTTCAGGGTAGGTGAGTCTGAATGCCGCCGCCCTTTCGGTAGGGGCGAGTTCGGCGACCACGTCGTGTTCGGCGAGATAGACCTGGTAGTAGTATGGTTTGACCGTCTCCGCCTTGTGCGAGAACCAGCTCTGCCGTCCTTCCTCGTCGTAAACCGGCCCTGTGGTCACAGGCATGATCGAGAACGAGCCGTAGTCGTTGATCCACGGACTCGGCTGGTGGGTCTGCTTCAAACCTCTGATCTTGGTCGCTGAATATGTGTATGTCCATCCGTCCCCGTTGCGTCCGGTCTGAGGTGTCCAGAAGTTCATTCCCCACGGCAATGCGACCGCCGGGTAAGTGTTTCCCGTTGAAAGCTCGTAGGTGGACGCCGTTCCCATCAGCGGGTTCACATAGTCCACAGGATCCTCCATCCTCATTCTCTCCGGAGATCCGCACGCCGCGGCTATCAAGGCCACAGCCAAAAATATTGATCTTTTTCTCATCAGTTCTGAATATTTCCGCTAAGATACATCAATTTCCATTGGTTCGGAATAGTTCCACCGTCTTGTTCCACTTTATGACTTCCAGGTGTGAAAATACGCTCACACCTAAAACATCATCCACTTGATGACAAGCGAGTTGCGCTTCCAGGTGCGAGCATATTCGCACACCTGAGAGTCGTTGGCTTCGGTACAGGTCGTTCTATTCGTGTTTATGACTTCCAGGTGTGAAAATACGCGCACACCTAAAACATCATCCACTTGATGACAAGCGAGTTGCGCTTCCAGGTGCGAGCATATTCGCACACCTGAG
>UQUJ01000058.1 GCA_900544195.1 uncultured Alistipes sp.
GGAGGGATTTAGGGAGGGGGTAACGTGAATTGATGTGGGTGGGCAATCACCTTCGAACGTGAGATAATGTATTTAACAGCAGGTGATTGCCTACTTGCGAAAGTTGAGTTAAAGTATGAGAAAGTTGGTTTTGTTGGGAGCGATTCTGCATTTTGCGATCGGGGCGGGGCATCTGGCCTGCCTGTTTTGCCTTGAGGCAGTGTTCAACATCTATGGGATAAACGGGATGATGGGTGAGATTGCCGCACATGGAGCCGGGCTGCCGTATTTGATCACGGTCTGCATCGCCATTGCGTTTTTTATCGCCGGAAGCTACGGGCTGTCGGTTCTTGGACTCGTCCATCGGATGCCACTCCAGAAGATCGCGGTCATCACTATGTTGGTTGTCTTCTTCGGGAGAACGATCTGGGGAATAACGATGCTGGTAGAGAATTTTTCATGGCTTGAGATGTCATCAACCGGTGTCGCCGCTCTTCTTGGAATATGCTACATTCCTTGTTTGAGAATTATCACGGGAAGAAAACGCAAAAGCGGCCTGACAGAGGCATTCATCGGTTAATAAGTGAAGATCAATTTAGACTGAATATCATGAAATTGAAAGCCAAAGGATGACACCTCACTATTTTATAATCAGCGCTTTATGGAATTTTGCCCAACTCCCGCTTCCGGCCATTAAGGTTTAAAAGGGAGGTTCAAGCGGCTTTCAGCTCACCTTGCTCGCATTTGTACTCCAGAGGGCGCTATTATGCCAAAGGAAATGTAAGAAGTGGGCTACAGGTGTCGGGAAACGGTTTCGGCGAAGTCCTGTACCTTGACAGTCTCGGGAACGGACTCGGAGAAGGTCTTGAGGCAGAGAGGGCAAGCCGTGACTATGGTCTGAGGATTGTTGGCCAGGAGGTTAGCTACCGAGGACTCGGTGATCTTGGCACGGTCACGTGTATCGAGAGTGAGACTGCCCAGACTGCCTCCGCAGCAGATGCTCTCGTCGCCTTCCTTGGTGGCTTTCACCAAATTGCCAATCTGCCCCAGAACCACGCGAGGCTCTTTGTAAACGCCACAGCCACGGCCAAGCTCGCACGGATCGTGATAGACTATTCGTTCATCATCCGTGGTTAAATTCAATTTTCCATCATCGGCCAGACGCTTGATAAACTGCGTGTAATGAAGCACTTCTATGCCATCGAGAGCATATTCATCCTTAAAAATCTTGTAGCAGATCGGGCAGGAGAGGACCAGGGTGCGGCAGCCGGAGCCGAGGATCATCTTCCGGTTGGCGGAGATGGTCTCGTAGGCGGCGTTTGTCTTGCCGGCGAGCATCAGAGGGCGGCCGCAACATATTCCTCCGTCACGGTCGGCGAAAGTGTAGTTCACTCCGGCGGACTTGAATACCTTCTCAACGGATTTGATGATCCTTGGGGTCAGGTGGGTCATACAGCCGGCGAAATACATCACTTTCCAGTCTTCGGATGTTTTTTGAATATTTGTGGTCACTTCGACAGGTTCAGTGAGCGAAGGGGATGGATCAGTGAGCGAGGCATGAGCGGTCGCTGTTCTTGTCGAAGCGACTGAGCCGGCAGTAATTGAGCAAGCATTGGCAGCCACACAAGTAGAAACAGATGAACTATTCGAGCCAAGCGAACCTTCCATAAGGTACGAATAGTCATACGGCAGCGAATTGTTCACCGTAGCCCTTTGCGCGCGGCGGAGCGCCGGAGCGTCAACCCCCACCGGACAAAGCGCATGGCACTTGTCGCACATCAGGCACTTGTCAGCTATCGCATTGATCTTCTTCTCGTTATGCCGGCGCAAAAAGCGAATGAAATAGACCGATGAATATTTCAGATTCTTCTTCTGCACGTTCATCGGACAGGCGTCCAGACACAAGCCGCAGCTGGAGCATGCATAGATCTCCGCCTCCGCTACACCTTTGCGAGGATGTCGTGGCTGAATCCCGGCGTTGCGCAGCAAGATCCACAGGACTTCGGTCAGGATGTGCATATACCGGCTGAACGGCATCGCGGCGAAAAACAGCCCCAAGCATATTGAATATGCCCACCACACCGGCATGAAGAATAGTTTGTCACCGAATATCCAGTGCCACAGGTGGTTGACCGGAACCGTCAGGAAACTTCCGCCACTGAGATCCGCCGTAAAGCTCTCGGCCAGAAGCCTCAACGGGAAGATCATCCAAAGGCTATACAGAGCCACACGGTCGGCCAGCGACGGCTTCGTGGTGTGGCGCATTCCCAACACGATGGATCTGAATCTTTTGAATATGGCCATTCCGACTCCGGTGAGAACGTAGAGCAGGAAAAAGTCCATCAGGAAAAAGAAGAACCAGCCCCGGAGCGTCACGTGACCGGGATTGATCCAGACAAAGAAGCGGTAGAAAATCGGGTAGAAAAGCCCTCCGTCCGTCCAGGCAAGATGCTTCGGCACGAACAATGCCACTTCAATGTGTCCAAGCACAATCAGCATGAACCATCCAAAGGCGATGGAGGAGTGCATGTAGCCGAGCAACGGCTTGCGTTTCCAGATCTTCGTGTGGAAAAGGCAGTCGCAAAACAGGTCCTTGATGTTTTTCAGCGCGATCTTCGGCGTGATCAATGATTTCCAGAAACGTCTGCGGTCGTCTGCAGGAATCTTGGCCAGAAGCCTGATCAATCCCACAGTCAGCCAGATCAGCATGAAACTGATGCCGACCACGAACGGAATCACGAAGTTGCTGTAGCCCGACGGAATCCTGTCGATGACCTCCGGAGCCGCCTGAAGGGGTAATGAATATGATAGAGGGTTCATTTCGTACTGAAAATTTTGTTACCTAAGAGATAGCCCTTTCCCCGCCATTGTCACAGCATTCCGAACAAGTTCTACTGTTCTCCGTCCGCACGTAAGGGCAGGAACTATAAATAACTAAAATTGAGAATTAATAACTATTTATTGCCATACACCTTAGCTATTGACAGGATGAGATGGCGGGTGTTGATGCCGCGCGGGCAGACCATCGAACACTTTCCGCAAAGCTGGCAGGACTTCAGAAGGCCGAGAGCCTTGTCAGGATGGCCATTGTGAAGTTCCTCGATAGCGGCACGGAGACTCGTCTGAACGAAGTGTCCGGCCGTGCAGACAGCGGTGCAGCTTCCGCAGGCCATGCACTTGCGCACATCCGGCTCTGCCGCGGCCAACTCTTCGAACTTCGCCCTGTCGAACAGGTCAAGATTTATTCTGGAACTTGGGACCAGACCAAAACCGAAATCTACCATCTCTCTCGAAGCAAAGTCTTGTAATTCTTGGCGTCCGGGAATATGTCGGACAAGTACCTGTCAATCTCCACGACAGCCCCGCGGGCATCGGCCAGAGTCTCCGGCAGGGTCTTCGGACCTGTCGCGGCCCCGGCAAGGAACAGTCCCGGAAGCCGGCTTTTTTGTCCGGCCAGGATTCCGTCACGCTCGGCGAAGAATCCGTCCTCCTCCACAGGCATCTCCAACAACTCACCTACCCTCTTTCCAGACATCGAAGGCCTCATTCCGGCCATCAGCACGAGAAGGTCAAGGGTTACTTTCAGCGGCTTTCCGGCCACCGTGTCCTCAGCCTTCACCATAAGGCTTCCGTCCACATTCTCAGACACTTCGGCGACACGTCCACGGATGAACCGCACACCATATTCCTTCTGCGCGCTAAGGTAAAGATCCTCGTAATGGCGGCCGAACATTCGCAGATCCATATAGAAGCAGTAGATCTGAGCGTCAGGGAAAGCCTGTTTCATCTCGCAGGCCTGCTTCACGGCCGTGGCGCAGCAGACTTTCGAGCAGGAGCGGCAGCCAGACTTCTCGTCACGGGAACCGACACAATGCACGAAACCGATTTTCTTGGGGTTGTCGATCCGCACATCAGAACCTGAGGCGAACCACGCCTCCAGATCAGCGTTTGTGATCACGTGGTCATAGATTCCGTAACCATACTCCTCTTTCTTCTCGGCCTTGAACAAGTCGAAGCCGCTGGCCACCAGCACGGCGTCAGCCAGCACGGTGATGCCGTTGGAGAGAATCACGTTATATGATTTGTCCAACCTGTTTATAGACTGCACTTCGGTGTCAGTGAAGCACTTGACGCCGTCCATCTTTCCGAGCAGTCCGTCAAGGGCAGCCGAGGCCGATACTCCGTCCGGAAACAGTCTGTCCCACAAGGCCAGGTGTCCGCCCAGCATAGAAGTCCTTTCAATAAGGATGACATTGTAGCCGAGCCTCTGGAGTCCGGAGGCAGCCTCAAGGCCCGCAGGGCCACCACCTATTATAAGTATATTATTTTTCATAACTTCATCTATCAATTCACGTTACCCATCCCTCCCCAAGGACTTACCTTCGCCACAAAGCGGCTCAAACTGTATGCTTTGGAATATTCATAAAATTATTTCAGGCAAGTGCAGCAGCCCGGGCGGCCGATGTCCTTTCCGTTCTTGCCGAGAAACTTGCGTGAAGGGTCATATTCAACACCCATCTTGTCCAGAAGCGGCTCGACACTGACCTGGTGGGTCTGGAGTCCGAGATCCCAAGGGTCGTAGCCAAGGACAAGTCCAGCCACTTCCTCATAGGTGAAGACAGGGATTCCGTGTCCCTCCTCCCCGTAGGTCTTGCCCGTTGACTCGGCGATCACATATTGCCATCTGTCAAGGAAATACGGGCATCCCGGGCAGTTGGTGATGATCATATCCGGGTGGAACGGCTCCATGCTCTCGAACTTTTTGTGGGTGTTGGACAGGGAATATCCACGGTTGCCCTTGACGAGATATTGCCGGAATCCGAAGCCGCAGCAGTGTCGCCTCTCCGGGTAGTCCACGATCTCGCCGCCCCACGCCTCGATCATACCGACGAGGACATAAGGATATTCAGCGCCCCCGACTCCCTTTGAAGGGAACATCTTCGAATAGTGGCAGCCGATGTGCTCCACCACCCGGAGCGGGCGGCCGGTGTGAATATTCACGAGCTTGTGTTTCGCCTGGGCCGCGATGAGGTTGCGGTACTTGTAGATGAGGTCGCTGGCGTGCACGAGGAATTTCGGCTTGGAGAACTCCAGACCGCAGGTCTTCCAAAGGTTCTCGCGCACCTTCGCCTCCAGTTCGGGGAACTCGCGCCACGTCTCCATCGTCTCGCAGTAGAGGCCGAAGGAGGTTATGCAGGAGCAGACGTAGTTCTCATAGCCGTTCTTTGACATCAGGGCGAACTGGCGCGCGATGATTGTCATCACGGTCTCCTGAGGGATCGTGTCCGAGTGGTAGGCGATGCCGCCGCAAGTCGTGTGATGCTCTGTCTCGAATATGTCCTTACCCAGTTCCTGTCTTGTCATCCTTAGGAAAGTCGCCTCCGACGCAGGGAAGAAACTCTGTCTGATGCAACTGCGGACGTAGAAATAGTGATCGTCCGGAATCTCTTTCTGGTAGTCTGACCAGATCTTCTGTTTGCCTTCGTAGATCATTGAGGGCTATTGGTTTAAGTGTTTCGGATCGCTGTCCGTGTAGATTTTTGCCATGAACTCGTCCTCGGTGAGACCCATCTCGGCGGCCTTTCTGAGACCCGCCTCCCGCACCTTCTCCATCCTTTCGGTCGCCCCGGTCTCGTCGAAGATCCTCCTGAGCTGGTCAAGATCCTCCTGCGGGATGCGGCGCATAGCTCCCGGCCCTTCGCCGTCAAGATTGCCGCCGAGCCTCTCGAACACATCGTCCAAATGCCTCTCCTCCCATTCCCAGACCTTTCCGGCCTCAGGATGTCCGGCATAGTCGAAACGGCGTGGATAGACGCAGTAGCCATAGTCCAACACATTGGCGCACAAGTCTTTTGTCAGGAGATATTGCTGACGGCCTTTCTCCGACTCGATGAAATAGCCCAAGTCTATTGACAGGCTCCGCAGAGCCATGATGATGAGTCCCGGAGCGTTCTTCCGAGGGCATCTCGTCACGCAGCTCATGCACTCTCCGCAGTACCAGATCGTGTCGCTTTTCAGCAGCTTCTCGATCTCTTCCTCGTCCTTGCTCTGGACGATGTCCACGATTCTTCGCGGGTCATAGCGGTAGAACTCCGCCGCCGGACAGATGGCCGTGCAGGTGCCGCAGTTGATGCAGGCGTTAAGCCCCTCCTTCAGGCGGTAGTCCTTCATCAGGAGGTCATACAGTCGTCCCATCGCCTTTCTTTTTAGTCGGATATTTCTTCGCCAAAGCCTCCAGATCAGACTTCGGATTCATATTCTTTTCCATCCTCGCCAGCGTCTTGACGAAGGACTCCAGATCCTCCCGAGGAATGTCCCCAACGATCGTGGCGACCGACTCAAGCGAGAGTTCCGTAACCTTGTCTTTGATTTTCCGGGAATATGGGGTGACCTCGATGAGGTTCTGCCTTCTATCCTTAGGGTTGCTCACACGCCGGACAAGTTTCCTGTTCTCCAGTCCGTCGATCAGTTTCACGATTGAATTCTTGTCCCTCATCGTGATGTCGGCTATCTGCTGTTGGGTCAGCACCCCCTCGTCCCAAAGTGTGTCCATCACCAGAAACTGCTCCGGAGTCAGGTTGAACCCTCCCTTCTGGAACACCTCCGACATACACTGCTTCACGCTGTTGTGCGCGATGTTAAGAAACATCAGTATCTGCTTTTCCAGTACCATATCTTATAGTAAGACCTTTTACTCTTTTTGCAAAGGTAATACAAAAAGATGAAAAACACTCATAACTCCAAACTATTCGAAAATATGAGGTCAGAAAAAAAAGAAAATTTCAAGTTTTGCACGTTACCAAAATTTGAAATTTTCTTTTTTCTGACCTTAGGAACTTGATGATGAGTGATTATGAATATAGGAATACGCTCCAGGCGGTCACTGAGCCTGTCAAATGATCGTCCCATTATGGCGTCTATATGACATTCGACTCCTCTGAATAAACAAAACAGCCACAAACACATCAATGAGTTCAATACTGTCTCTAACTACCACCAGCGCAAACTAGAGGAGCATTTTGATGCAACAACGCTCCTCTCACAGTACTTTCACACCATGACGAGAGCAATATCATCGAAAAATGATGCTTTGGGCTACACACCTTCCCTCTGAGACTGTCCTCATAAGCCTCTTCGGCTCTCTTCGACAACGATTTTTTTTTGGACAGATGAAAATTTAAGGCGAACTTTGACAGTCAATACTATGTGAGTGTTGTCCATTAATTGAAAATCTTTCTTATATTTGCAGTGCTGAACGATCAGCGCGACATATAGAAAGTGTTTTCACGGTCTTTCCAAGGAAATGTGGTAGTTTTCAAAGAAGAAAAGACAATGGACAGCACTCATTCTTCTTTTAGAATATGTGATAAGTGGATTAACGCCCTCTTGTTCATTATATCTATTTGAGTGTGGAGTATTGCACGTCTTGTCTTCTTCTAGGTTCTACCACAACCTCCTTAGGGACAGATGGACTTAACTCCACACTTTCTTTATACAGATTTTCCAGAGTTGGGAGTTGAGCTGGACAACTGTAAATTGATTGATTTATGGGATTTACAAAAAAACAATGACCGTCATTGAACTTCCGAAAAAAGAACTCAATGACGCAGACACTGTTGGTTTTCCGTTATTTGAAGAATTACTTAAGTCGGTAGAGGAAGCTCTTAATGAAGGCAAACCTGTCCTGCTTGTACCAACAGAAAACTAATTGCTATTGAGCCGAATATGCAAGATCTTTTTGCTTGCATATTCGGCATCTATTACTTATGATTCACAACCAAAGATGTCTCTTTTAGGTAGTCAACCTAAAAATTAGCAAATAACCAACAAAGAAAGTATGATAATAACATCAAAATGCCCACATTGTGGAGCTCAAGTTACCTTCTCCGAAAAAGACAAGGCAATTATATGTAAGTATTGTGATTCTGTTATTTCTATTCATGATGTAGATAACAGCACTGCGTTCCAATCTAATAATGTAATTCTGAAAGAGGTAAAACCAGAATTGAGATATGTGTTATCTGAAGATGTAAAATTGGGTGACAAGCATTACTGAAATGGAGGAGAACTTTGGATTACAGATAAAGAAATACTCGTTAAACCCCTAAAATTCTTTGGTAGTCTTACCGATTCATATATGAGTCTAGAAGAGATTACAGGATATGGAGTTTTCCCTGGGGCAATAACTGAAAAAATGCCTAATGATATGTGGCCATGACGAAAATGGGGCCAAGAGTTTCGAAATAGGGGTATTTATCGGTCAGGCTAATGACATACTGAACAATATTGAATTTTACCGCCGCCAGATATTCATAAGCAAAGGAGAGAAACCACAAGAGGTAACTGGTTTCGATATGCCCACTCCTACAGGTATCATCTATCCGGGAAAAGAAATGCAATGGCTAACAAAATTTCTTGGGAACAATGGTAAACAGAAAATCGTTACATTTTGTATTCTCTTCGTACTTATAACGGTTATTATTATGGCCTTGTCTGAATAGTTCTAATTATGGAAGAAACATCCACTCTAGGTTTGCATGTCACAATAGTAACTATTATCTGACGC
The DNA here is from genome assembly GCA_900544195.1 of uncultured Alistipes sp. Lineage (GTDB taxonomy): Bacteria > Bacteroidota > Bacteroidia > Bacteroidales > UBA932 > Cryptobacteroides. The sequence continues at coordinate 8,546 of UQUJ01000058.1, forward strand.
AAGCCTAAAAGGGCATAATTCCGTAAATAATCACTTATGGGAATATTTTCCAAAAATTCAAACGGAGGCATAATGAATGTCATCCGTTGTGATGAGAAAGAATATCTTGTCTGGAAGTGGCGTCCTGACAATCAAGAGTTAGGAGCGAGCAAGCGTGAGAATGGAATCAGATTCGGGAGTTGCCTTCGCGTCATGGATGGCGAGATGTCGATACTGGTATATTCCTCGAAAGATAAGGAGGATTGCCAGGATATTGTCATCGGCCCTCAGGACAAAATCATAAACACGGCAAATTTTCCGGTCTTGGCAAGTATCGTCGGCCTTGCCTATGGTGGCGACACTCCATTTCAAGCGGAAGTATATTTCATCAACCTCGCCCAAAACGCACAATTGTTCTTCGGTGTACCATATTTTGATGTTTTTGACCCAAGGTACCCAGACCTTCCTGTACCGGTGTCTGTTCGAGGAACCATCACATTCAACATCACAGACTATAAGACCTTTATCAAGAATAATCGTCTGATCAACTTTGACATTGACGATTTCAAGAGACAAATAAAGGCAGCTGTGATGAAATATGCGAAAAGCATCATAATCAATATGCCGACTTCACACAAGATTCCGGTGGTTCAATTGGAAAGTAACATTCTTGAAGTCAATGATGCACTTGAAAATTATTTAAGACCACGGTTTGAAAATGACTTTGGAGTCAATCTTAAAGTTCTTGACATTGAGGCTATTGAAATCAACAAGGACACCCCTGCATATAAAGAACTGAAAAAAGTCACAGCAGACATCACTTCGAACACAGTTCTGGCACAGTCTGACGTAAATATTCAGAATCTTAAAGATACCCAACGTATCTCAGCCGAGAATATGGAGGAATCATTGCGTATCCAAAGAGAAGAAATGCAACGAGCGCAAAGACTTCAGACGGAATCCACATATTTCGGATCCCACTCGTTCGACCGTCAGGCTGATGTGATGCAGACAGCAGCCGAGTCTTTAGGCAAACTTGGAGGTTCTGGAGTGGATGGCTCCGGTGATGGATTCAACCCGGCAGGGATGATGACCGGAATGATGATGGGAACCGCAATCGGAGGTCAGATGACAGGAATGATCAATCAAATGGGGCAGAATGTCGGTATCCAGTCAGGGACCGGTGGTAATGTTCCTCCATTAAATGTCAAACAACAAATGCCGTTCTTTGTCTATCTTGATAACCAGCAAAAAGGACCATTCAATGAGCCACAACTAATCTCAATGATTCAGTCCGGCCAGTTGGCTCAAGATACTTATGTATGGACTCAAGGAATGGAGCAATGGGCTATGGCCAAAGATACTGGGTTAAGCCGCTTATTTACTTCCGGCAACACTGTTCCTCCTCCTTTCCCACCGGTACCACCAATAAAATGACCGAATATGCAATCTTCCGATTTTTCATCTATCCAAAAACTGATCAGTTTCGGCATGGATTCGACATTCGCCACAAAAATGATTGAATCAATGAATGTAGCGATGTCAAATATGTCTGTTCCTGGTTCAATGACCAATTACTTGCCTTCAGAAAATGACACGGCATCGACACAATTATGGTACGCCGTAATTGAAGGATTACCAGTAGGCCCATTGGACAAGAAGGAAATGTTATCGTTTCTACTCAATAAAAAAATCACAAAGGATTCTCTAGTTTGGCGATTGGGTATGCGCCAATGGCAAAGAGCCGAAGACGTTCCCGATGTCATCAAATTAGTTTTACAATTACCACCTAACATATGAAGATAAATTTTATACTCTCAGCATTTTCCGTTGCTTTAGCAGCCTTGATGGCCTATGTAATCTATACCATCAGCATAGGAGATAATGGTGTACTTCTCACTATTATTTCAGGAATATCCTTTTTCCTGATACTTTTTTCCGGGATAGGGATCAAATATCACAATGGACATTCCAATGCCAACATCAAGGTGCTGTCCTCCGTGTCTTTTATAATTGCCCTGATTTCTGGGATAACCATGGCAAGGATACTAGCGGAACAATCCACAATAATCATTGTTTCCGCATTAGTGTTCCTGCTGTATTTTCTTGTACTCTACCTTATTCCTAAGTCTGGAGTCTGATCCGATAAGGTTTTTAAGTTGCAAAAAAGGACTTGGATCAAGCGTGTAAGGAGAGCGTTTCCGCTTCTGAATGCTCCCGTTGAAAGTAATTCACAACTTGACGGGAGATATATCACTTAAAACTGATGCTTTGGAACTACGTTCGCTCTCTTGGGAGACGAATAGGGGCGAAAGTGTTGCCTGAGAGTGATGCGTGGAGGTCTTATGCAACGAATTTGGGCTAAAATGCTGCCGAAGAGCTTAAAAAAAATATGGGTGGGATATTGCCGCCAAGTTCACGTCAGACGGTTCGGCAATCGGTACGGTCCGATAGGTTCAATATGGCCGGTACGCTTCGACAAGCTCAGCGACCGGAAAGCCTTGACAATGGAGTCAGTCTTGCCTTAATATCCATTGCTTAAAGAACGGGTCCTCCAATTCATAGTGGTCGGAATAGATTGCATATCCGTCCTTTTGAAGACGCTTCAGGGCACTGTAGATGGTGCTTGTCCGATACTCGCCATCCTGAAGAGATTTTCCGCCGGCCAAGCGCTGAAGAATCCAACGGTTAGTACGCTTGAACCCCATCCAGATGCGTTCATAGTCAAGAGCGTGTGACACAACAATGTGATCGACCGCAGCCTGAAGAACATCCTCAGATTCAGGTTGCAAAACACCAATCTGCCATACGTTCGCAGCCAATTGCTGCGAATAATATGGATGACATTCCGTGAAGTTCAGAATACGGTCAGCCAAAACGTTGCAGGATTCCGGAAAAACAGTCGAGAGTCTCTCTACAAGATAGTCATAAAAGTCTTGTCTTGGTAGTTTTCCAAGTCTCATCAGCTCACCAAAATGATAGAACGGAGATTTTTTGTTCTCAAAAATATCGGTCATCATACTTTCCTGGCTCCCCAGAAGAATGTAATTGATGTGTTTCTGTTCCTGCATTATGGAACGGAGTTGCCTGTCCAAATCGCTTGAGATGTCCTTGATCTCTTGAAACTCATCCAACACAACAATAAGCCTATCTTTCTCTGAGTGAGCACGCTCAAGCAGATTCAAGACATCTTCAAGCAAAACCTCTTCCGATGCGCTGGATTGGAATGACACATCCATAGCACCGGTCACCGGGTTTGTTGAAATCATCGGAACTATCCGAAAATGAGCTATCAGGTGCCGTATTCTCTCCAAAGGATGTACCTTGAAGAATTCCCTAAGCAGTTTTGCGGACAAATCTGATACGGATGTCACTGACTGTAGATTCAGAGTGATGCTTTTCCGGCCGCTTTCTTTCACGGCCTTTGCGACGAGACTGCTCTTGCCGAACCGCCGCGGACTAATCATGACCAAATGATTGGCACTCTTTATAAATTGCTCTATGTAAGCCACTTCAGTCACTCTGTCTGTAAAATAGCCGGCTTCCACTATAGTTCCGAACTTGAAAGGATTCTCCATACTACGTATTTTTTCGTTACGACTTTTTTCGTAATGCAAAACTAACGTTTTTCAGTCAAACATCCTAATCAGGAAACTATTTGTTGAGCAATTTGTCTTGTAACAGAGCTTTCACTACCTGAACTTCTTGTCCTCTTCGAGCATTCCGAGGTAGGAGTTGTAGCGCTCGGCGGAGATTTGGCCGGCATCCACGGCTTGCTTGACGGCGCAGCCAGGCTCGTGGGTGTGGGTGCAGGGGGTGAAACGGCAGTCGTGGGAGAATTTGAGCATCTCGGGGAAGTAGAGGGCAATCTCTTCTTTTTCAAGATGGACAAGGCCAAAGCCTCTAAGACCGGGGGAATCAATGATGAAGCCTCCGGAACTTAACGGGTACATCTCGTACAATGATGTTGTGTGGCGGCCCTGGAGGTGGGCCAACGAAATGTTGCCGACCTTCGGGTTCAGAGACGGATCCAAAGCCTTGATGATGGAGGACTTCCCTACTCCGGACTCTCCGGAGAAAAGGCAGATGTGACCTTCCTCCGGCGAACCTATCGCCGCTTTCAACTCATCAATGCCCTCACCTGTCAGAGCTGAAGTCTCGATGACCGGATAGCCGGCGCTCTCATAGATGCGATGAAAATCAGCGAGTTGCTCAGGAAATTCTTTTCTGAATATGTCAACCTTGTTCAGGACGATGGTGGCCGGGATGCCATAGACCTCGCAGGTCACCAGAAGCCTGTCCAGAAACGGGAGCTTGATCTCCGGGAAAAACAGGGTCACGACTATGAAAGCGCGGTCCAGATTGGCTGCGATCACGTGCGACTGCCTGGAAAGGTTGGTCGAGCGGCGTATCACGTAGTTCTTGCGGTCAAGCACCTCGACGATCGAGGCCGGATGCGTGGCGGAGGGTTCTTCTGAATATTCATAAGTCACCCTGTCGCCGACGGCCACGGGGTTGGTCGCATCGCTGCCTTTCAGACGCACCTTACCTTTGAGCACCGCTGGAAAAGGCTGCCAATCCGGCAACCTCGAAAGCAGGAAATGGCTTCCCGCGTTTTTGACAACTGTCGCTTGTCCTTTCATATTCAAGGACAAAGATAATGAAAAATCTCGTGGCAGACAACATTTTGAGAATCAACAGATAAGCCATATAGTCCAGTCATATTTTCGGCACCAGATCTCATGTTCAAAATATTTACTATCAACGGATTAAATGCCACGCAACTTCTAACAGCCCCTGCCCCGACATGTTGATGCTTCTTCGGCAGGCTCAGCAACCGAACTCTCTGCAACAGCACGCTCAGCAACCGAACGCTCTGCAACAGCACGCTAAGCAACCGAACGCTCTGTAACAGCACGCTAAGCAACCGAACGCTCTGCAACAGCACGCTAAGCAACCGAACGCTAAGCAACCGAGTAACCGCCCACATGTCAAGCGGGGTCACTTGGCAGCGAGCGTAGGCTACACGATCGCAAAATCAGCAAACGCAGAATTGGCAGCCGATAGAATTCCGCTCCAAAGACAATTCGGCCTCATACCCAGCAGCCAGAAGAAATTTCATTCCTGAATTATTCACGTTACAAAAATCGAGTCCACTTGAAAAAGTCTTTTTTTGAAAAACATGTGCCACACAGGTACTTCCAACAGGGGTAAAAAGTGGCGAATGGTACTTTTTCAAGTGGACTCAAAATTCAGGAATGAAATTTCTTCCGGCCGTCAAAGACCAAGGTCACTACACTATTCGTGCGTGGCGAAGCGCTGCCGGGCGAGGGTCTCGTACTTGGTGCCGGGACGGCCGTAGTTGGCGTAAGGGTAGATGGAGATGCCGCCGCGCGGTGTGAAGAGGCCAGTGACCTCTATGTACTTGGGGTCCATCAACTTGATGAGGTCCTTCATGATCTTGTTGACGCAGTCCTCGTGGAAATCCCCATGATTCCTAAAACTGAACAGATACAGTTTCAAGCTCTTGCTCTCGACCATCCGCACGTCAGGAATATAACTGATCCTGATCTCGGCGAAGTCCGGCTGTCCCGTGATCGGACACAGGCTCGTGAACTCCGGGCAGTTGAACCTCACCCAGTAATCGTTGCCCTGATGCTTGTTGACGAACGTCTCCAAAACCTCAGGAGCATAGTCACTTTTATATTCAGTCTTCTTGCCGAGGGACTGAAGACCCTCCAATTCTCTTCCTTCTGCCATAAATAAAAATTTCTATTTATCCCAAATCCACGGACCGTTGATAACTTGACGTATATCTATTATGTAAGCGCTAAAAAACAAGTTGGTAAAGAATTGGCGGTATTTTCGAGGATAGATGTCTTTTTGAAGAAGGAGTGTGCCGGTGGCACATCTGCTGATGAAAAAAAAGACATATAGACCGAAAAGGCAATCAAAGATTACCAAGTTATTCTTTAAGGGTTACTATAAGCAATTACCCATAGGAACACTTATTCTAAAACAAACATATATCATCAAAACTTCGCATGTGCAAACGCATCAAAGCGTTCCTTGAATTTCAAGGAGTGGTCTGTGAGACTATATTTCATTAACTTTAAATGGATTATACGATATATTCTCATCATAGGTGTCGATTCCCTCGTGCGCCTTGACCTTCCTGACAACCCAAGAAGTGACAGGCAGGATGATGATCTCGTAAAGGGTTTTCGCCACGACCTGAGTGAACATCAGATTGATGACCGCTCCGAAAGGCAGCATTCCGCCGAACGCTATCGGGAAGAAGATCAGTGAGTCCGTAGCCTCACCTCCGATGGTGGAGATGATGGCCCTCCAGCCGAAGCCCTTACCTTTGGTCGCAACCTTCATCTTGGACATGATCCACGCGTTGACAGTCGAGCCGGCGATGAACGCCAGAAGCGAGCCGATCATCGATCTCGGGACCAGACCGAACAGGGAGTTGAAGCTCTCGGCGGCGGCATAACTGTCCTCATACATCGGCTTAGGCAACTTCGTGACGATGAACGACGCGATGGACACGAAAAGACACATAGCGAAGCCGATCCAGATTGTCAGACGGGCTTTCTTGTAGCCATAAACTTCCGTAAGGCAATCGTTAAGGATGTACGAGATCGGAAACAGAAGCACAGCTCCGGTGAGTTGGACAGGAAGCGGGCCGACCTGCCAAAGACGAGGGATGAAGATGTTGGAAACAACCAGACACACGCAGAATGTCACTGACATCCAGACGTAGGTAACAGACAGCGTCTCACGCTGTTGATTAACTGAATTTGACATTTTCTTTCTTGTTTTTAACGTGGTTTCAAGAACACAGGGCCGTTCCTTTGTCAGAGGGCCGGACCCTTTTGCGGGTGCAAAGATAGCAAGAAAAAGACAAATATGATATTCTATGGAAATTTCTTATCTTTACATCCCTAAAAAAACACGAACAAATGCTTAATCAGGAAACCATCGACGCAGCAGTCAAGAATCTTTTCAATGAGATAAAGTTCACGCAGGAGCCTTCCGGACTCTATGATCCGCTCAGGTACATGATCGAGATCGGGGGAAAACGAATCCGCCCTACCTTGTGTCTCATGGCATATTCATTATACAAGGACGAGTTGACACCGGAGATTCTGGAGCCGGCGGCGGGGATTGAGGTTTTCCACAGCTTCACACTCATCCACGACGACATCATGGACCGTTCGCCTCTTCGCAGAGGGGTGGACACGGTCTGGAAGAAATGGGACTCCGACACGGCGATTCTTTCGGGGGATGTGATGTGCATTGACAGCTACTCTCGCATCGCGCACGCCCCGTCGGCCCTCGTAGGCAGCGTGATGGCGTTGTTCTCCAAAACAGCGGCCGAAGTGTGCGAGGGACAACAATATGACATGGAATTCGAACGGCTCAAGACAGTCCCGATGGCTGATTACATGAATATGATAGGGCTCAAGACGAGTGTGCTGATCGCCTGCGCCGCGAAAATGGGGGCGATCATCGGAGGCGCGCCCGAGAAGGATCAGAACCGCCTCTATGACTACGGCTACAATCTCGGTCTGGCGTTTCAGGTGGCCGATGACTACCTTGACGCGTATGGAGACGAGAAAATCTTCGGGAAGCCTATCGGAGGCGACATCCTCAACGAGAAAAAAAGTTGGCTGACTGTCAGGGCTTTCGAAAAGGCGGACGACAAGCTGAAATCCGAACTTCTGGAAGCGATGTCGGCCAAGGCTGAGACGGCCGAGGAGAAATCAAACAAGATCAATCGTGTCAAAAGCATCTACAACGACTTGGCGGTCGGCGAGGATGCCAAGAAAGTGATTGTTGACCTGACCGGTAAGGCTCTCGACTGCGTCTCCGGCATCTGCGACGGCGAGCGTTTGGAGACCTTGCGCCATTTTGCCGACCGGCTTGTGGGACGGACAAAATAGTCTTTGAGAAGCAGTTTTGAATTGTTTGTTTGAAGGGTTGAGAGTGAAAAACCTCAGTTTCGACCGCTTCTTCCAAGGAAGATAGCGGTGCTGTCTGACTGAGGAAGCGGGAAGAAAATGAAGATTTTTTCACCTCAAAGAACATTTCAAACAAGTCAAAACAGCTTCTCAATATCAAGGATTTTTCCTATATTTACAGATAATGCTAAAACACACGGAAAAATTATGGAGACACATGTTGTGATTATGGCGGGAGGCGTCGGCAGCAGGCTGTGGCCTGTCAGCACTCCCGAAAAACCCAAGCAATTCATTGATCTGCTTGGGATAGGGAAGACCTTGATCCAGCTTACTATGGACAGGTTCACCCCGGTCTGCAACCCGGGAAATTTCTGGGTTGTCACGTCCGAGAAGTATGTGCCGATTGTCCGGGAACAGCTTCCCGAGATTCCGTCCGGACATATTCTTGCAGAGCCTGAGCCCCGCAACACCGCACCTTGCATCGCCTACGCATGCTGGAAGATTTCGGCCGAATGCCCGGATGCCAACATCGTGGTGACCCCTGCGGACGCACTTATCATCAATGAGCAGAAGCTCTCGAACATCATCCGCAAGGCCTTGAATTTCACGGCTGAAGGCGGCAGGATAGTCACGGTCGGCATCGAGCCTTCACGCCCGGAGACCGGCTACGGCTACATATTCGCCGAAGAAAAACGTCCTGACGAAGTAGTCAAGGTCCGTGAGTTCAAGGAAAAGCCGGATCTTGCCACCGCCAAGGAATATCTCGCCGCTGGCACCTATTTCTGGAACGCGGGAATCTTTGTCTGGAGCTCCAGGACCATCATCGGCCAGATGCGCGCCCACGCTCCGCAGATCGCCGGAGTCATGGACAGCATAGCCGCATCTTTCGGAACTTGCGATGAGGACGCGGCCGTCAGGGAACTCTTCCCGACTTGTGAGAAGATTTCCATCGACTATGCCGTAATGGAGAAATCGGACGAGATTTACGTGATTCCATGTGATCTTGGATGGTCCGATCTCGGCAGTTTCAGTTCAATCAAGGAGCATATTCCGGCACCGGAGGACGATCCCGCCCCGGACGGGATCTCATCAGAAGGAAGTTGCGGAGACAACAAGATCATAGGAGGAGACGTGCGCCTTTTTGACTGCAAAGGCTGCATAGTGCATGCGGAAGACGCGAAGACAGTTGTCATAAAGGGGCTGGAAGGGTACATCGTGGCCGCCAAGGATGGCAATTTCCTCGTCTGCCCTCTCGCCGACGAGCAGAGGATCAAGGAATATTCAGCCCCGAAAAAGGGCTGCTGATCATTCAGGAATATTCATGCGATGAGGTACGTGTTTATCGTGCAGGGAGAGGGCCGCGGGCATCTGACCCAAGCCATCTCAATGGAGAGGCTGCTTCGGGAAAACGGCCACGAGGTGGCGGCCATTCTGGTCGGCAAGAGTCCGGCGCGCCGGCTGCCATCATTCTTCGAGGAGACCGTGCATGCCCCGGTGGAAATGTTCGAAAGCTTCAACTTTGTGCCTTCGTCCTCAAACCGCAAGGCAAGCGCGTTCAGGACAGGACTTTACAATGTGCTCCACATCGCCGGGTTCCTCCCGTCAATCCGATTCATCTCCCGACGGTTACGGGAGATCAGTCCTGACGTTGTGGTCAACTTCTACGACATCCTCGGCACTATGGGCTACAGGTTCAGCCGTCTGAAAGCTCCGATGATCTGCCTGGGGCACCAGTTCCTGTTCCTGCACAAGGACTTCAAATTCCCGGCGACAGGATACTCCGGTCACTACGCTCTGAATTTCTTCACGAATATGGTAGCTCATGGGGCGGCCAAGGTTCTCGCCCTCAGCTTCCGTCCGATGCCTGACGATCCCAAGCACAGGATAAAGGTCGTACCTCCCCTTCTCCGCCAGGCGGTGCTTGGTCTTCGCCGCGCCTCCGGGGAGGATGATCCATCCGTTCACGATGGAGGCTATATTCATGGCTACATGCTGAACGCCGGCTTTTCACAGGATGTCATGGATTGGCATACCGCCCATCCCGACGTTCCGCTGAGGTTCTTCTGGGACAAGGTTGATGAGGCTCCAGTGAAAGTAGTTGACAAGACTCTATCGTTCTACTACCTGGATGACGAGGAGTTCCTGCGCCAGATGGCCGGCTGTCACGCCTATGCCTCCACGGCAGGGTTCGAGTCGGTCTGCGAGGCGATGTATCTTGGCAAGCCGTTGCTCATGGTGCCGTCTCATGTGGAGCAGAAATGCAATGCGTACGATGCCACGGAAGGTTACCGGATGGCTTTGCGGTCTTCAGACATCGGATTTACTAAGGGTGAGGCACCACGTCCTGCGGTCTCATCCGAGAAGTTCGATCTGGATCTTCTGCTGCATTTCGCTGATAATGAATTTGTAGCCGACAAATCGTTTCCAGACTGGGCCAGGGCGGCGGATTCCGTGTTCTTGAAAGAGCTGACATTTTCGTAAAATTTTCTCGAAAATATTTGGAGAATTCATTCGAATACCCTACCTTTGCAATCCCAATCAGGAAGACCACTTCTTGAAAAGGTTGGAAAGATTCGTTAGCTCAGTTGGTAGAGCACAACACTTTTAATGTTGGGGTCTCGGGTTCGAGCCCCGAACGGATCACAAAAGGAGCCAAGCTTCTTTCCAGAGCAAAAGGCCGCAAGGCACACGCTCAAAACATAATGCTTTGCTAGCTCAGTTGGTAGAGCAACTGACTCTTAATCAGTGGGTCTAGGGTTCGAGTCCCTAGCAGAGCACAGCAAAAGGCTTCAGATATCTTCTGAAGCCTTTTGCTGTTACTGTATGCCCGTCTCCAATCGAGTCTGGGCCGTATGCAAATAATCAAATGAAAAATTATTGCTTATCCTCAGAAATTAAGAGACTTAAGTAATCATTAAAAAATAACTTGAACAATTTGTATATCTTTATGGTCTATAT
>UQUJ01000059.1 GCA_900544195.1 uncultured Alistipes sp.
GAATGGAGTTATTCAATTGTCGCTCTTTTAGTTATAATTCATCGAACTCACGTTAAACAATGTTGTCCAGGCGGGAGCCAGCCAACTCATACAAAAACAGACTGACAAGAGATACTAGAATATCATGAAATCAAAATGCAAGCCAATATATTTGTCACAAAAGAACAAGATAAAGGCGATTGTCATTAATCTTATCGTCCAGGTCCTGCTTTTGGCTGTTTTTACTTGGTCTCTGGTTCAAAGTATTACTATGCATTTACCAGACCAATATATATTAGGATCGATCTTGCTTGTCATTGGTGCCGTTATCGCAATAATTAGTTTCTTACGAGACCTCAAAAAAGCTTTCTCGTTTCCGGATTGGAAAGTCGCGATTGATCAAAAAGGCATTTATTGTTGTGACGAGACAGGAGAGTTCCGTGTTGAATGGCATGATGTCAAAAGGATTATTCTTGTCCATACAAAAGGTTCTCTGCTTAGTATGGAAGTCATAACCAACATCGGGAATCATAAGAGAATAAGTTTTTGTCTATTCGATTTATTTGTTTCTCCTGTTAATGAATTAATACGCTTCTATTCGTGTGACAAATGCAAAGTTATTGTTGAACGTTGTTAAAAATACTAACGTACATACTTCCTTTTGTCTGACCAAATCAGGTAAATAAAAAGTTGAAAGGCCGGTTTTGATGCAAAAAGGCCGGCCTCTTTTATTGTTTTATTGATGCTAACACGCATATCTGAAACGCCTATGGCCAACCAGCACGGAGGCACTCCTCGCCGCCAGTAAGAATGTTTTCCAAGTGTGTGGAGTTTATCACATCTGGGACAGGAAGATGCCAGCAGAACGAATTGCGATGGGGTTGCGGACTCTTAAGTATGCAAAAGCATTCACACATAGAACGTCAAATTATTGTCTGTCAACAAGAAGGTTTCCCAAGTGTGGAAGATGTTCCGGCGCAATTTACAGTCAGTACAATATTGAAAATTTGCTATCTTTGTCCCGCGAGGGCGACATGACCTCCTCGCTCAAGGGCATCGTGGACAATCTGTCAATGACATACGACGGCAACAGGCTCGCGTCCGTGTCGGACTCCGCCCAGGCTCCGTCGGTGACGGGCTCGGCGGACTTCCGCGACGGGGTGTCAGAGGTCGTGGAGTACACCTACGACAGGAACGGCAACATGACGTCCGACCTGAACAGGAAGGTCTCCCTCATCTCCTACAACAGGCAGAACCGGCCCGCCAGGATGAGACACGCCGGCGGTACGGAGACGTTCACCTATCTTCCTGACGGAACAAAGCGGGGAAGGACGGTCCTCGGGAAGGACAGGTCCCTGTCCCGGACCGAGTACCGCGGCAATCTGGTGTGCGCGGACGATTCCCTGAAGTACATCCTGTTCGACGGCGGCCTGATCGCCATGGACGGCGCCAGCCCGGAGTACCTGTTCTTCCTGCGCGACCATCTCGGCAGCGTCAGGGTCGTCGCCAGGCCGGACGGCAAGGCCGTGCAGGTGAACCACTATTACCCGTACGGCATGGCCTTCGCCGGCGGCGGGATGTCCGGCAACGCCGGGGCGCATCCCGTGGAAGGAGGCGTGTCCGTCGGCCAGCTTGTCGAAAGCGGCGGAGTGGATGCCAGGGAGGTCGCCACCGACGCGGCGGTCGGAGCGGTCACAGGAGGCGTAATGCAAAAAGCTTCTTCAAAACTCTGGAATACTCGTGAAAAGACCATAAATAATTTGAGTCCTTCTAAATATGTTGAGACAGTCGAAAAGGAGGTCAAGAAAGAGAGGATATTATCCGGAAGGGGCACGAGCGGGACGGCAGCAAGGGCCGAGATACATAAGGAGACAATGGCCAGGACCAACAATTTGTATCAGACAGATGTGTTTGTTGCTGATTTTAGTTATAATGCAGCCAATAATGCCGTCAATAATACCGTTCAAATGGGAACCACAAGCCTTATGCAGAAATTGACAGGTAGTAAAGAATAAAGTGCTATGAAATCAAAATGCAAGCCAATAGATTTGTCGAAAAGGGACAAGATAAAAGCTACGGTATCTTATCTTATCTTTTGCTACTTATTTGTTTTTTCTTGCATATATATACTGATTCGAGATTATAGTAAAAATCATTTATCTGATGACATCGTCTGGATTATTCTGCTATTTATAGCAGTAGTCATTATCACTATAATTTTCATACGAGATTTACAAAGAATATTGGCACTTCCAGATTGGAGTATGAGAATTGATCAGTCCGGTATTTACTGCAATGATGAGACGGGAGAATTTTGTGTTGAATGGGTGGACATAAAAAAGATAGTTCTTGTTCATACGCGTGATAGTATACTTAGCATGGAAGTCACAACCAACATCGGTAAACGTAAAGTGATAGATCTAAGTCTATGTAGTTTATATCCTTATCGCGTCCATAGATTGGCACGTATGTATTCATGTGGTAAATGTCAGGTCGTTGATAAAAACTCTCTAAAAGGATAACCATGATTCTCTTTCTAATTAGTCAAAAAATATCAGATAAGTAGTCAGGAGGCCGACCTTGTTTAGAAGGGCCGGCCTCTTTTAGTATGCTCGGCATGAGCATTGTCTAACGGGTGCAAGTCCCGAATAACCCGATTTATAGAGGGAACTCTATATCTCAAAGTCAACAAGGAAAAGACCGTAGTGTCGTATGTGCGAGGAGTGAGATACCTCGGCTACTCCTTTTATGTGCTGAAAGGCAAAGGCCAACTCGCGGTGCATCCCAAGTCCAAAGCCAAGATGAAGTCAAAGCTAAAAGAACAAGTCGCAGCAACGGATGGGGATATGCCAAGAGAAAACAGAAGCTGAAAGAATACATACGAGGGTGGGTCGGCTATTATCACCTTGCCAATATGAAGCGTCTTCTGCTTGAAACAGACGAATGGTTAAGACGTAGAATACGCATGTGTATATGGAAAGCCTGGAAGAAAGTCAAGATAAAAGCGGCAAACCTCATTAGATGCGGTATTAATAAATCCCAGGCATATGAATGGGGTAATACTCGCAAAGGCTATTGGCGCATAGCTGACAGCTACATACGGCATAGAGCCATAACAAACGAACATCTATGTAGGGCGGGGTATGCTACTTTAATGGGGTCGTATCTCGAATGGCACCCAAAATAGGAACCGCCGTATGCGGAACCGCATGTACGGTGGTGTGAGAGGTCGGAAAACGAAAGTAGGAAGAAAACTACTTCGTTTTCCTCCTACTCGATTGGAAATTGCGATCTCCTGCCAGAAATGCCTACGGCCAGTTAGCCAGAGACCTGTACATCCATATTCGCGGCTGCCGACAGAAAGTTATGTAGGATTAGCAGACTCTTAAGTATGCAAAAACATTCATGCTCAGAACGCCAAATTATTGCCTGTCTGCAAGAACGGTTTATAGGTGCGGACCGATGTCCCGGAGATGGTGAGTGTTGTTCCAATTCAGGCTCTTGAAAGCATGAGTGGTTCGTCTATATCTTTTGCAGTTGGCGGGAACGGTCACGGCTGCCTAATGGCCATACGGTCAGGATGGTTGTTCCCAAGAATGGTTTTCCACATTGTGCGGGGAACAGCAAAGTGTGCTGCAAGTGCATATATGCCAGATTGCCGTTTCCGTCAATTACAGTGCCGTGCATGAGCATCCGCCACGACAGAGACTTTAAGACCAGGCTGGGGAACGACCGCAAGAACACTTATCGTAGAAACATTGAGGTCAAGTTATGGAAGGGAGACGTTGGCCATTGGCTGACATTGTTCTCCTCCACTTACCTTAGCCTCGATTGGCACATCAGAAGTGTGTTTCCTGTACCAATGACGTGTTATGGTCCATTTGGTACACAGAAAGCCCCTATGTGTACTTTCCTGATTTAGGTTGACTCGGGTTTACAGATTATTACAGGTATAAGTTGACTTATGGCGTACGTTTTCCGTCCCACACAAAATGCGATGTCACCGATCCATTTTCCACTCATGCGCATTTAGGCCGAAGCAGGTCATATCAATTATTGACTCCATTAAACAAACGGTAGAGTTTGATGGTGCGGACGGCCTCGGCGACATCATGGATGCGGAGGATGTCGGCACCGTTCTGCAACGCGATGAAGTCGGCGACCTGGGTGGAGGGCAAGGCTTCGGCCGGGGTTATGCCCAAAGGCCTGAACAGAAAGCTCTTGCGGGAAAGGCCCACGAGAATATCCTTGCCGAACTCCTGAAGCACCGACATCTCGCGAAGGAGTTGCCAGTTCTGCTCCACGGTCTTGGCGAAACCGAAACCGGGATCCAGAATCCAATCCTCCACACCGTGCCTGTCCGCCTCTGCGGCGATCCCGACGAAGAACTCACGGACAGCCTCGGTGACATTATCATAGTCCGTGAGGTTCTGCATATTCTTAGGCGTCCCCCGAGTGTGCATCGCTATGTACGGCAGATGAAGCCGGCCAAGCAGCGACCACATCTCCTCACTTCCGCCGCTGACATCGTTCACGATGAACGGGCCGATGATGTCAAACGCACGACTGACAACCGCAGGTCTGAAAGTGTCGATTGAAATCTTTACCCCGGCATGCTCCGAAGCAAGGATATTCAATGCCGGCTCCAGCCTCCTCCATTCCTCTTCCTCGCAAATCGACTCCGAACCAGGACGGGTCGAGCAGGCACCCAGATCGAGAATGTCGGAGCCTGACTCAAGCATATTCACAATTCTGCCTCGGAAAAGTTCCTCGTCGAAGGTTCCGTCCGCGCGTAGGTTGCGGCTACCGGCGAAAAAAGAATCGTCAGTGAGGTTGACAATACCCATCACCTGAATATTTCTGTCCGCTTTGTTTCCCATAATGACATTAATTTGAACAAAAATAGACAAAAATTGAATATCTTTGCGAATTGGAAGAAGTTTTGGTTTACTTCAAAACCGCCATCAGAAAAATCAATCGTTATGCTGGTCGTTCTGGAAGGTTTGGACGGATCTGGGAAATCCACGCAAGTCAAGAAGTTGAAGGCGTATCTCGAAAGGATATGCCCGGAATTGGAGTACATACACTTTCCAAGGTACGACGCGCCGGTCTATGGCGACCTGATCAGCCGGTTCCTGCGCGGGGATTTCGGAAGCAACGAAGCCGTTCACCCTCAACTGGTCGCCCTGCTGTTCGCCGAGGACAGGCACGGAGCCGCCCCTCAGATGAAGAAGACGCTGGCGGAAGGCGGCTCGGTGCTGCTGGACAGGTACGTATATTCAAACATCGCCTACCAATGCGCCAAGCTCCACGATCCGACAGAAAAAGAAAACCTGCGCAAGTGGATAATGGACACTGAATATGGCGACTTCGGCCTGCCGAAGCCAGACCTGAATATATTCATGGACGTTCCCATCACATTCGTCGAGAGCAGGTTGGAGTCGGCAAGAACCGGCAGCGACAGGGAATATCTCCATGGCTCACAAGACATCCACGAGGCCGACATCGAGTTCCAGAAGCAGGTTCGGGCTATCTACCGGCAGCAAGCGGACCTTGATCCGGATTTCATCAGGATAGACTGCTCGGACGAGTTCGGGGAGATGCTGCCGCCGGACGGGATATTCGCAAAGGTGAAGAAAGTTATTGACGAACATATCGAAGCAAAATGAACAACGTTTTCCTCTTCAGGCTGAGAAGGCTGTGCGCTTTTTTGATTGGTGTGGTGTTCCTGCTCGCGGGGATATTCAAACTGCTTGATCCGGTAGGGGCGGGTCTTGTGATGGAAGGGTATTTCAGATTCTTCCATGTAACGTTCCTGCTGCCAACCGCAAAGGCGACCGCCGTGGTTCTCGCGCTCGCGGAAGCCATCCTCGGTGCGGCGATGATCAGTGGCGTGTGGAGGAAACAGGTCGCCATCATAACCACCGCGATGATTGCCTTCTTCACGGTGCTGACGTTGTTTCTGGCCATATTCAATCCTGTCAGTCTGACTGACTGCGGCTGCTTCGGCGAAGTCATCCATCTGACAAACTTCCAGACATTCCTTAAGAATCTGATTTTGTTGGCCTTGGCCATGGTGGCGTTCCTGCCGTTCAAGCATTTCGGCAAAAACAGGAAGCGGAAATATGTCTCTTTCGGCATCGTGTCGGCCTCAATAATTCTCTTCGCCGTCTATTCATTGACAACAATCCCGCTTGTGGATTACACCGAGTTCACCCCGGGAAGTGAACTGCTGGCTTCCGCAGGTGACGATTATGAGGATGCCTCCGGCAACTACAAATCCACAATCATTTACGAGAAAAACGGTCAGGAGGGGGCATTTGATCTGGATAACCTTCCGGATTCGACCTGGACATTTGTCCGCACGGAGACCATACTGATCAACGGAACGGAAATCGAGGACAACAGGCCGGCGCTCTCGTTCACGGATTCATCGGGAAACTATCAGGATGAAAAAGCCATCTACGGCAACGTGCTTGCGGTTTCGGTCTATGATCCGTCCAAGGCCAACGGCGCTTTCTGGACAAGGATAGCCAATGCTCTTGACGGGGCTAAAGCCGCCGGCTTCACTCCCCTTTTGCTGGTCTCCTCCACAAAGGAACAATTCGACAAGTTGACTGTGATCGTACCTGAGGTGCATTCACGGCTGACCGGCTCGACATATTTCGCTGACAAAAAAACGCTCGTCACCCTCAACCGCTCGAACGGTGGAGCCACATGGTTCAACGACGGCCAACTCATCCGGAAATATTCACACAGCCGCATCCCATCGGACGGGACTCTGCTGGAGATGACCGGTGACGACCCGACCGAGGAGATGCTGCACCACAGCACCAAAACCCGCCTCCGTTTCCAGGGGTTCATGCTCTACGTCTTCGCGCTTCTGCTGATACTCTAAAAGCATTGTTACCGGTCACTTCGACAGGTTCGGTGACCGATCGATCTATCAGAAGCCGGTGTAGTTCCACGGAGTGATGGAGCGGAGCTCTTCCTTGACGGAGTCGGCGACATCGAGGGTGCTGATGAAGTCCTCGATGGTCTTCTCGTCGATGGCAGCGCCGGTGCGGGTGAGATTCTTGAGGGTCTCGTACGGATTCGGGTAGTTCTCGCGGCGGAGGATTGTCTGGATGGCCTCGGCGACCACAGCCCAGTTACGGTGCAGTTCGGCATCGATGGCCGGACGGTTCAGAATCAGCTTGCCGAGACCTTTCTTCAACGAGGCGAGAGCAATCATTCCGTGGGCCACAGGGACACCGATGTTACGCTGCACGGTGGAGTCGGTCAGATCCCTTTGCAGTCTGGAGATCGGAAGTTTCATCGACAGGAATGTCAGCACGGCGTCGGCCATTCCGAGATTGCCTTCGGCGTTCTCGAAATCTATCGGATTGACCTTGTGAGGCATGGCCGAGGAGCCGACCTCGTTCTTGGCGACCTGCTGATGGAAATATTCCATGGAAATGTAAGTCCAGATGTCGCGGCATAGA
The DNA here is from genome assembly GCA_900544195.1 of uncultured Alistipes sp. Taxonomy (GTDB): domain Bacteria; phylum Bacteroidota; class Bacteroidia; order Bacteroidales; family UBA932; genus Cryptobacteroides. The sequence continues at coordinate 7,464 of UQUJ01000059.1, forward strand.
TCAATCAGAATCGTGTTGATGCGGCGCAGACAATCGAAAATCGCGGCAAGATTGTCGTAGTGGTCGATCTGGGTGGTCGGGAAGGATCTCTTGAGTCCCAGGGAGGCCACGAAACCCTCGGCGAACGAAGGCCAGTCGATGTCCGGGAAGGCAACCTTGTGGGCGTTCATGTTGCCGGTAGCCCCTCCGAACTTGGCAGGCCAGGTAAGGAGAGAGAACTGCCTCAGCTGCTCCTCAAGACGGGCGACGAACACCTGGAACTCCTTGCCGAGCCTTGTCGGAGTGGCCGGCTGACCATGCGTCCTGGCGAGCATCGGGACATCCTTCCAAGCCTCAACATCGGCAGCCAGAATGGAGATCACCTCTTTCAGAGCGGGAATATATTCATTCTCAAGAGCCTCCTTGAGCATCAGCGGCTGGGACGTGTTGTTGATGTCCTGAGAGGTCAGCCCGAAGTGGACGAACTCCTGCCAGCGGGATATTCCAAGAGCCTTGAAATTCTCCTTGATGAAGTATTCAACGGCTTTGACATCGTGGTTGGTGATCTTCTCGATGTCCTTCACCTTCCGGGCGTCTTCCGGAGTCATCGCTTGATAAAGCATACGCAGACGGGCGAAGAGTTCATCGCGGGTCAACCCCGTGCCTTCGCCGAAGTCAGAGAGCTGGGGCAGAGGAATTTCGCACAGGGCGATGAAATATTCCACCTCCACGCGTACACGGTTGCGAATCAAGGCGAACTCGCTGAAATACTGTCTCAACGATGCGGTTTTGGCAGCATAGCGACCATCGATCGGGGACACTGCCAGAAGAGAATGAAAGTCCATATTCATGTAAGATTATTTTTCTATGACGTACACATCATCGCCGGGTTCCGCAAACCCGAAGTTCTCGCGGGCGAACTGTTCCAAAGTGTCTTTACTGTGGGTCAGACCGTGGATCTGACGGTCCATGTCCTTGATCTCGGCGCTGTACCTCTCAATCAGCCTTTCCTGACTGCGGATCTCAAAACCAGCCTTGATCCAACGGACAATGTTGTTCTGGTTGACAAAGCCCACCATGATGACGAAAAAAACAGTCACGCAGATGGCATAGCGGACAAAGGAGCGCCTTTCAGCGTTCTTGCCATCCAAATTCCGATTCCAGATGTCCTTGAACTTTCCCACTGCTTTAGAACAATATTTGTACAAAAATAGTTAATTTTGTAAAATTAAGTGACATGAAAAAAAATAAGTTGCCTCAGATTAAGAGAATATTTTCGAGGATAGATCTATTTTCGAAGAAGGAGTGTGCCGGTGGCACATGACTGATGAGAAAAGAGTCCAAGTTTCCTTGGAACTTTCCAAAGCCGGTTTGAAATCATTAATATTCAAAAAATATGAAACCTACACTTCTTGTACTTGCAGCAGGCATGGGCAGCCGTTACGGCGGCCTGAAGCAAATGGACGGCCTCGGTCCTAACGGCGAGACCATCATCGACTATTCAATCTACGACGCGGTCAATGCCGGATTCGGCAAGGTCGTTTACATCGTCAGGGAATATTTCCGCGAGCAGTTCGAACAGACCGTAAAAGAGAAGTACAGCGGCATCACCTGTCCAGACGGAACTCCTCTTGAGTTTGATTTCGTGATCCAGGAACTGGACAAGATCCCTTCTCAGTTCACCCTCAACCCGGAGAGGCAGAAGCCTTGGGGAACAGCCCACGCCGTGCTGATGGCCAAGGATGTCATCCACGAGCCGTTCGCCGTCATCAACGGTGACGACTACTACGGAAAGGAGTCCTTCAGGATTCTCGGCGACTGGCTCAGGGCTCACGAAGGCGCCACCGGAACATGCAGCATCGTCGGCTTCGAGCTTGACAACACCCTTTCTGAATATGGCAAGGTCTCCAGAGGGATCTGCTACTACGACAAGGATCTCCACCTCACCGGCATCGCCGAACACCTGAACATAGGCAAAGAGGCTGACGGAAAGGTCTATGGCGACAACTCCGTCAACGGCGAAACCCACGTCGAACTCGACGGCAAGGCGCTTTGCTCAATGAATATGTGGGGCTTCACACCGGATTACTTCCAGCTCAGCGAGGAAGTGTTCACCAGCTTCCTGGAGCAGAACATCAATGAATTGAAGAAGGAATATTACATCCCTTACGCCGTTGACATCCTGATGAAGGAGCGCGGCTACAAGTGCGAGGTCCTCTCGACTGACTCTCACTGGTTCGGTGTGACCTACAAGGAAGACCGCCCGGGCGTTGTGGCCAAGTTCCAGGAGCTCGTTGACAAGGGGGTTTATCCGACACCTCTCTGGAAGAAGTAATGTCTTTTCTCAGACCACGCAAGGTCGAGAAGAACTACGACCTTTTCTCCGGCTGCGCCTGGTACACCCCAGGCGTGGCCGGTGTTTTCGCTGTTCTGGGCTGGTTTCTGGCCGGAATGATACTCGGCAGCCTGGTCAATGTGGGGCTTCTGCTCTTCGCTCCGGGATTTCCGCTCTATTACAGCATGTTGATCATATACCCTGTTCAGTTCATTCCTGTTCTGATGTATGTGAGACTCAAGAGCATGCGAAACTCGACATTCGACAGAGGCTATTCGTTGGACAGCAAGCATTTCGGCCCTATAGGCGGAGCGCTTACCGCCATCCTCATGGCTTTCGGGACAATCGCCCTGGCCCTGATGCTTGAGCCTCTGATGGCGTTGATGCCGGACATGGACGAAACCTTGGTCAAGACCATGGAACAGCTGCTCGACGGGCCGCTTTGGGTCAGCCTGCTGAGCATGTGCGTGTTCGCTCCTGTGCTCGAGGAATGGATGTGCAGGGGTATCGTGCTGAGAGGCCTTCTGAACTATTCCCGCAAGGGTGAGCCAGGAGAGGATGGCAGCAGAAGGGGAATGAATCCGGCTCTGGCGATAGCGATCTCGGCGATCTTTTTCGCCACAATCCACGGCAACCTCTGGCAGGGAATCTCCGCGTTCATCCTCGGAAGCTTCTTCGGCTATGTCTATTACAAGACCGGCTCGCTGAAGCTCACGATGCTGATGCACTGCGTCAACAACACGGTCTCCGTGCTGTCCTCCAAGCTTCCGGCGTTCGAGGATTTGGGAGCCGACGCGAGTCTTATGGACATAATCCCGACCGGAACCTACGTGATCATATTCATAGTCAGCGCAGCTGTTTTGTTCTTGGCCGTCAGATATTTGTCAAAGATCAGTCTGAAATCCGTGCAGGGCAACTGTGACGTGATTCCCGGCGCCGATGAGATCGACAATGGAGAAAATGTACGATGATCCGGATGTAGGGACGGTAGTCCTACGGAAAAATGCACGCTCCCGCAGGGTGACACTCCGTGTGAATCCCCGCAGGGGCGTTACCGTTACCATTCCTTACTTCGTTCCGTACAAGGCCGGACTGGAGTTCTTCCTTGCCAAGAAGGATTGGGTACTGAAAGTCCAGGAGCGGCAGCGCGAGCGGATCGGGGCCGGGCATATTCCCACTCCTGAGGAGATCGAGGAGCTTCGCAGGGTAGCGAAAGAAGTACTCCCGAAGCGTTTGCGGGAACTCGCGGAAAGATATTCATTTGAATATAATTCCGTCCGCGTCAAGCACAACTCCTCGAACTGGGGAAGCTGCTCGCGCAAAGGCAACATCAACCTGAACCTCAACCTCGTGCGCCTCCCGGACGAGCTGCGGGACTACGTCATCCTCCACGAGCTCTGCCACCTCCGCCACCCCAACCACGGCCCGCAGTTCCACGCCCTCCTCGAGTCCCTCTGCCCCGGCCACCTCGCCAGGCAAAGGGCACTGCGCGGCTACCAGCTGTACTGAATTATCCTCCCCCAAGGGGGCTCTTCCTATCAGAATCTTTTTATTGGCAATAAAAAGATTTGGCAATATTTTTATACTATGAATATAAATATTATATTTCCTCTAAAAAAACTGTTCCTTTCTTATTGGACGGGCGTAAAAATCGCAGATTTTTATGTAAGTTTGCACAGCTGATTAGAATGAGACAAATGTGCAATCGCTCTGTGATCTTGTCCATTCAAAGATTGTAGAAGACTCCAAGAGACCTCAAAAATGAAACGGCTGACCATTTCTCTGCTATCCATTATAATATGTTTTTCCTTGGCCGCGGAAACAGTGGTAAGGGGACGTGTGTTTGAGGGCAAGGGGAAGAATACTGTGGAGTTCGCGAATGTGGGGATTTACAGGTCGGACAGCAAACTGGTCGGAGCCTGTGCGAGTGACGGTGACGGAAATTTTGAGATCAAGGTTCACAAAGACGGCACCTATCAGGTACTGGTCACATTTCTCGGATGCGGAAGCTGGGTCAAGAAGATTCATTGCACAGGTGGAGAACTGGATCTGGGGAAGATACACCTCAAGGAAGACAATGAGGAACTGGATGCCGCCGGGATCTCGGCCAAGACTCTGATCAAAAGAGAGTCGGACAGGATTGTCTATGACGTGTCCGCAGATCCTGACGCCGCAAGGATGAACATGTCTGCCTTCATGTCGAAGGTTCCCGGGCTGAAGATGTCTGTCAAGGATGGAAATCTTGAGTTCAGAAACGAGCCGCTGGACAAGATCCTCATCGACAACAAGGATAACGGCATGATCAACAAGAGCCGGCAGTACCCGATGAGTTTCATCAGAGCCGACTACATGTCAAAAATCGAACTTATACTTCCGAACTCCCCCGAGTACAACAACTCCTCCCCGATGGTGGTAATCTCGCTGAGCAAGCCGCTTCCTTACGGTGCCGCGGGACAGATCAAGGAGCATTCAACATCTTTCAACAGCCACAGCACCACACCCGACGCGGTGATAAACACTCCTTTGGTCGGGATAGGGTTAAGATATTCATTCAACTACACAAACGAGCCCTCCACTACAAATGAATATTCCAGAACATCCTTTGACACCGACGGACATAAGACAAGTGTCATGGATGGTTCTGATTACGAGAGGAGTGACTCGAGGGGGCACAATCTGAATATGAACCTGTTCCGTTCCGTGCTAAGGGACAAGGTCAACATCAGCGCGAGCATAAGCGCCAACACATCTGACAGCAAAACGCACTCACGCTCCCATACCGAGACTTTGTCCTCCGGATCAAGCACAACATCCTCGTCATCTTCTGAAAGAACTTCCTTCTCTCCATTCAGGCTCAATGCAGGATTCAAAGCCAACTATGAATGGAAGCGTGGCAATGACATCACAATCAAGTACACGCTGAAAAATTCTGACAGCGACCTCATTGAGACACTCACTTTCAGCGATGTCACAGAGGACCGTGTAAATCATTCCTCAAAAAGTAACAGGCAGCAAAATGTCGCGGTCACGGCACGGCTCAGGCCAAACCGCAAGATCGGAATGTTGCTTGAATCCGGCTACATGTTCCGGGACTACGATGACAAGACCGCCTATTGGAACGGTGACACAGGAGGTATGAATTACACGCAGGGAGTCGCCTACACGAACGCCGTACTACTTGGCAGCCTATTCAAACAGAAGTTGGGTTACAGCGCGGCCTTCAATGCCGAAAGGATTACTAACAGAGGTGTCAATCTACTCACCTCCAAATCACTGGACTACGATGAGACCAACTTCATCCCACAGCTATCCCTCTCCTGGAGATTCCTGAACGTTTACCGCGCCTGGACATCATACACCTGCCGCAGCAGAAGACCTCGTCAAGATCAATTGGATCCTTACATGGACACATCAGACCCTTACAACATAAAAACCGGAAACCCCGGCTTGAAAGGAGAAATCAATCATAGTTTCTCCGGATCAATCGACAGAAATTTCAAGGCTAAATGGATTGATTATCTATCAGTGAATGCAGACTACAGCATCACACCGAACTCAATTGAGATAGTCTCCAAAGTCAATGACAAAAATGTCAGAACCACCTCCTACGAGAACATCGGGGAACACTCGGTTCTAAGCATCTCGTTGTCAGGAGCGTTCAAGCCAGTGGAGATATTCAACATAAATTTCAAGGCCAGCTACAATAGGGCGCATTATCAAGTTTCAGGAAACGAGACCAACAACATAAGCACGTTCAGTCTAACACAAAGTTCCTCTTTGAACATGAAATTCGCCTACCTGTCCCAAAGCCTTATCATTTTCCCGGCCGGGCTGTCAGCCCAGTCAAAATCCCTGAGGTCAGAACCTCTCATGGATATCTCCATCTCCAGATACTGGGAAAAAGCGCACTTCGGAGGCACCATCGGTGTCGAGGACGCGCTGCACAGCCGCTCGCACCGCAAATCGACTCTGAGTTCCCACGATTTCCTGCAAGAATCATGGATCCAGAGGACCGGAAGAAAGATTTACATTTCCGTTTACTGGCGAATAGGCAAGTTCAAACAGACGGAAACGGTGAAACATACTTCCTACGATTTGGATTGAACATGCGTTTCCGACTTTGCCGAGCATGAATATTCAGAAAATATTTTGATTATCTGAAAATTATGTCTATCTTTGCACGCTTTTCCGCAGGGTGCGGGGAAGAAGACGTTATTAATCATCAACAAAATTTTTTGCGAAAATGGCAGAGTATTTACAAGCCGACAAGAAGCAAGAGATTTTCGCTAAGTACGGAAAGTCTAATACAGACACCGGCTCACCAGAGAGTCAAGTTGCTTTATTTTCCTACCGTATCAATCACCTCACCGAGCATGTGAAGAAGAACAAGAAGGATGTTGTCACCCGTCGTTCCCTTCTCCGTCTCGTTGGTAAGAGGCGTCAGCTTCTGGACTACCTCCAGAAGATCGACATCGAGAGATACAGAAAGATCGTCAAGGAGCTCGGTCTCCGTCGATAAATTCACGATAGGAACAGAAAAGGGATTGGCCGCGCTTTATGACGCAGCCGTCCCTTTTTTATTTAGGAAGTCGTTTTGCCAAAATATTCTTTTGAGACGGCAAGCATCGTACAGATGAATCATAACAACTTCCAAACAAACTCGAAGACAACCACTTATGTTGGCATAAGCGGTGTTTAGGATTAGAAAGACGCTGAAGTTTTCAGATATATTTTGTTGAGGACACGCGGTAAAAACAGTAAAATGAACATCATCACAAAGAAGATCGAATTATCCGACGGTCGGGTGATCGAGATCGAAACCGGCAAAGTTGCCAAGCAGGCAGACGGTTCGGCGGTGGTCAAGATGGGAGGCACGATGCTCCTGGCCACTGTTACCTGCGCTAAAGAAGCAGCAGAAGACACAGACTTCCTTCCACTTCAGGTGGACTACAAGGAAAAATTCTATTCCGCGGGACGTTTCCCGGGCGGATTCATGAAGAGAGAGGGCAAGGCCTCCGATTATGAGATTCTTATCTCACGCCTTGTCGACAGGGCACTCAGGCCTCTGTTCCCAGAGGATTTTCACCTCGCGGTTTTCGTCAACATATGGCTGATTTCAGCCGAAAAAGACATCCAGCCTGACGCACTCGCAGGGCTCGCCGCTTCAGCCGCCCTGGCTGCCAGCGACCTTCCTTTCCTCGGGCCTATCTCCGAGGTACGTGTCGCAAGGATCGACGGAGAGTTCAAGATCAACCCTACGTTCAGCGAGACCGAGAAAGCCGACCTTGAGCTTATGGTGGCCGCAACGGAAGAGAACATCATGATGGTCGAAGGTGAGATGAAGGAGGTTTCCGAGGAGGTCATGCTTGAGTCCATCAAGTTCGCCCACGAGGAGATCAAGAAGCACTGCCGCATCCAGAAAGAGCTCAACAAGGAGCTTGGCAAGGATGTCAAGAGAGACTACCCTCACGACGAGGAGGACGAGGATCTCAGGAAGAAGATCCACGACTTCGCCTACGACAAGTGCTACGCTCTCGCCAAGTCCGCAAGGCCTAAGCACGAGAGAGAGGACGGTTTCGAGGCCATCAAGAAGGAGTGCGTCGAGTCTCTTGGTCTGAGCGAGGAAGAGCAGGCCGCAAAGAAGATGATGATCAACCGTTATTTCGGCCACGAGCAGAGAGAGGCTCTCAGAAACCTTGTTCTCGACGAGGGGCTTCGCGTGGACGGTCGTCAGACCACCCAGGTACGTCCTATCTGGTGCGAGGTTGACTGTCTGCCTTGCGCTCACGGCTCAGCGATATTCACCCGTGGTGAGACTCAGGCCCTTGCCTCCGTCACCCTCGGAACAAAGATGGACATGAAGGAGATGGACGAGGTTCTCGTGCAGGAGACCCAGCAGTTTGTCCTCCACTATAACTTCCCTCCGTTCGCCACCGGTGAGGCCAAGGCCCAGAGAGGCGTAGGCCGTCGTGAAGTTGGTCACGGAAACTTGGCTTTCAGGGCTCTCAAGGCCGTCATGCCAAAGGCTCCGGAGTTCCCTTACGCTGTACGCGTGGTTTCTGATATTCTTGAGTCCAACGGATCTTCATCACAGGCTTCGATCTGCGGCGGCTGCCTCGCCCTTATGGACGCCGGTGTTCAGATCAGCAAGCCGGTTGCCGGTGTGGCTATGGGACTCATCACCGACGAGAAGAATCCTAACGGCCGCTACGCCATCCTTACCGACATTCTCGGCGACGAGGATCACCTCGGTGACATGGACTTCAAGGTTGCCGGCACCAAGGACGGTATCACCGCGACCCAGATGGACATCAAGGTTGACGGTCTTTCATACGAGGTTCTCGCGAAGGCTCTCCAGCAGGCCCACGAAGGCAGAATGCACATCATGGGTGAGATGATGAAGTGCATCGACAAACCTCGCGAGGACTACAAGCCGTTCGTTCCGAGAATCAAATCCTTCGAGATTGACAAGGACTTCATCGGTGCTGTCATCGGAAAGGGTGGCGAGACCATCCAGAAGATCCAGGCAGAGACCGGAGCTGTCATCTCCATCGACGAGGTTGACGGCAAGGGTGTTGTGGACATCGCCACAAACGATGCTGAAGCCATGCAGAAAGCTTACGACTGGATCCAGAGCATCTGCGCCGTTCCTGAGGTCGGCCAGACCTACCATGGAAAGGTTGTCTCTATCCTTGAGTTCGGAGCTTTTGTCGAGATTCTCCCTGGCAAGGAAGGCCTTCTCCACGTGTCCGAAATCGCTTGGAACAAGACCGAGAATGTCGAGGATGTCCTCACTGTTGGTCAGGAAGTTGACGTGAAACTCCTTGAGATCGATGCCAAGACAGGCAAGATGAGACTCTCGATGCGCGCACTCACTCCGAAGCCGGAAGGCTATGTTGAGCCGGAGCGTCGTCCACGCGGAGGCAACGACCGTGGCGGTGACCGCAGGAACGGCTTTGACCGCAGGAATGGCGGAGACGACCGTCGCAACGGTGACCGCAGGAACGGAGGCTTCGACCGCAGAAACGGCGATGACCGCCGCGGCTACGACCGTGGTGGAGACCGCAGAAACGGCGATGACCGCAGAAACGGCGGCCACAGGAACTTCGGCCCGAAGAACGACTTCAACGCCAACACCGAAGACCACTCCGACAACCTCGACAAGAACACTGAGGAGTTCTTTTAATGAATATCCCACCTCAGTCTCTTGAGGTGACAGCTGAATATGATGATGGTGACTAAAAAGACAATTTTAGTCACCATCATCTTTCATTATCAAGGAAGAACTCGTATATTTATAGTCCAAGACAATCTTGCCAAGAAACAACATAAATATTCATGAATCATAACCGTTCCTTTGTGGTGATTGCCACCACCATCATTCTGGCCATTGTACTCGCGTCCTGCGGCGCGGGCAGGAGAAGTGTCGCCACCGATGCGAAAACCAATGACACGACTGTACTGTACTACCCTGTCGTTGACCTATACAGTCCTGGGCGAACCCTGGATGTAAGACGCATAGTGTTGACGGACTCTTCCACTACAATTCATTTCAGCGCGAAGTTTCGTCCTAAATATTGGATCAGGATCGACACATCATCCTACATCGTTGCCAAGGACGGGGAAAAACTGCGGATGAAAGGTTATTCCGGCTGCCTCACTCCCGGGAAGAAGCACTTCATGCCGGAGAATGGAAGGGACTCATTCGCGCTTGTGTTTCCGCCGGTACCAAAGGGGACAAAGTCAATCGATTTCATTGAATCCGAAGCAAAAGATGGATTCAAACTATTCGGAATAGATCTGACAGGCAGGCAAACCGTTAGACAGTTCAAGGAGTTGCCCGATGAACTAAAGACTTTCCCTGACAGAAACACTCCACTTCCCGACCCACAGTTCACAGCAGGAAAGACGACCGTAGTGTTTCATTATCCCGCCGGAAGCGAGAGACTTGTCAAAAGTGTGAATCTGGTCGTGAATCGATTGTTGCAGCAACGTTTGGACATGGAACAGGAAATTGACACCCTGACCCACACCGCCACATTCACATTCGACATCTGCGGACCTTCGAGCGCGTTCACCTTCACAACTAAAGTGGAGACTCTTCTGCTGCTCACTCCTGGAGAGACCGTCAATGTCTATGTGAACCCTTTCAGCGATGCCGTGAGAGTCAGGAACACACATTTCCCGAATCACAAACTGCAGACGGTGTCAAAAATCCACGCCGACGGCTATTATGCTGCGTTCAACAACTACGCGAACAACGAGAGACTGCGCAATCCGCCAAGCATGGACGTCTGGTACAGCGAACTGACGGACTACAAAGCGAGCGATGAGGAATATGTCAGGAAAATCAAGGAAAAATATCGCAAAATCATGAGCGACCTGGAGTCCAAAGATATTCCATTGAGTGTCAAAGAGTATTACGAGTACCAAATCAAGAACGAGACAGTAATGGCTTTCGGGAATGCTTACTATCTCAGAAAAAGAAACTACAGAACTGTCCACAAGGTCAAGGACGGGGATATTCCGTTCAAGTTCACCAATCTTCCCCCTGCTCTGTTGTCTGAAATCGACTCTTTGTTCGACATGACTGATCCAAGGCTGCTTGAAGGAGGCAATGCGGAATATCTCATCTACGGCGTGAATGACTCAGACTCAGACTGGGAGTCCGTGCTTGGAGACCGCGGGAAACTACTCTACGACCTTAAGGATGCCGACCTGGTGTATATTCCAAGAATCAAGGCGGGAAGCATGACGGAAGAGGAACTAAAAGGAATCACATCAAATTGCCATCCTTTGGCCGCAGCGATTCTGGGAAGCATGTATTCCGAATTGGCGGAAGCCAGAAAGATCGACAGCCACAAATTCGGATTCAAGGACACTCCTGAGTGTCCGGGAGACAAGCTGTTTGACGAAATCATCGCCCCATACAAAGGGAAGATCGTCCTCGTGGACTTCTGGAACACATGGTGCGGCCCGTGCGCGATGGCAATGAACGCCATCGAGCCTTACAAGTCCAAAGAACTGAACAGCGACGAGATTGTCTGGCTCTACATCGCCAACACGACATCTCCGTACGCCGAGTATCAGAAAAGGATCCAGGACATCAAGGGCGTGCATTACCGCCTGAGCAAAGAGCAGTGGGATGAAATCGCCCACAATAAATTCAAGATCTACGGCATCCCCGCCTACGTCCTTGTCCACAAGGACGGCACCTACGAATTCCGCGAAGACTTCCTCTTTCACGGCAATCTGATCTCGACATTGAAGTCCATGCTGTAGCCGGATCATCCATGAATATTCCTCCTTTAGGCGATCAAAAGGTGGAATACGCCTCCTATAAGTAATGTTGAAAAAAGAAGTTGCATCGATCGATAAGATTGAATACATAGAATCACCTTGAACATTATAGAACGGCTCTGCTGCTTTGATTTTTTTGAGCCTTGTGCAAACCC
>UQUJ01000060.1 GCA_900544195.1 uncultured Alistipes sp.
AATGGAGTTATTCAATTGTCACTCTTTTAGTTGTAATTCGTCGAACTCACGTTAAGATAGCATATTCCGAGATGCAGGCACACATTGTGTGCGCAACTAAAAATATTCTTAAAACACCTAAAAATATTAGGAGATATGATTTTTATTCTTATCTTTGCATCCGTAAGATAATAATCGCGCGTTTGTTAACTTAAAGAATCGAGCAATGAAACAGAGACTTACGGCAAAAGAGGAAGAGGTGATGAACATCATCTGGGCCAAAGGCGAGGTGTTTATCCGTGACATAGTCGCGGCGCTTCCAGATCCGAAACCCAACTACAACACCGTGGCGACACAGGTGAAATTCCTTGAGGATAAGGGATTTGTCAAGCGCAAGCCGATGGCGAACTCTTTCCAGTACAGCCCTGCGCTCACGGAACGTGACTATCACGGGACTACCGTCGGGGACGTTGTCTTCCGTTACTACAACAACTCCTACATAAGCCTTGTCTCCCAGTTCGTCGAAGAGGACAAGATGGATGTGGAGGACCTTAAAAAACTCATTTCTCAAATCGAAAGCAAAAGGAAATGATCGCTTACATCGTAACGAGCGGGTTGCTGCTTTCCGTGTTTTACGCATTCTTTATGTTGCTGATGCGGAAGACCACCTTCTTCACTTTCAACCGATTCTCCTTGATGGCTGGCAGCCTGCTTTGCTTGGCTCTGCCGCTCGTCCACTGGGATTTCAGCGGAACCGCGGTCTCGAACGTCATCCCGACCCTGACCCTGCCGCAAGCGGTGGTCAGCGCGGAAGGCGGAACCCTGAACGCGGCAGACAAAGGAATATCCTGGCTCGGAGTCGTTTCAGGAATATACTTTCTCGGGGCCTTCGTTGTCTTGATTATGAATATCTTGTCCGTAATCCAGACATCCCGTATGATAGCCTCCGGCGAGCATATTCAGAAAGAGGGGTTCAAGGTTACTATCGTGGACGCTCCGGTGGCATCATTCAGTTTCCTGGGGCATATTGTGATCAGCCGTGAGGATTTCACCGCTACACCGGTGATTCTGACGCACGAGATGAGCCACGTGAGGAAGCACCATTCTGTTGACGTGCTGCTGTTCTCGGTCGTCACCGTCCTGCACTGGTTCAATCCTCTCGTCTGGCTTGCCAGGGCTGAACTCAAGATGCTTCACGAATATGAAGCCGATGAATCTGTGATCAATCAAGGAGTGAACGCCGCTGACTATCAGCTGCTTCTTGTCAGGAAGGCTGTCGGCGAGCATCGTTTCCGGCTTGCGAACGGTTTCAACCACACAAAACTTTCAAATCGAATCGCTATGATGATGTCAGAAAAAACTAATGGATGGTTCAGGCTTGCGTATGTCGTCTGCATACCACTTCTTGTTTGCACATTGTGCTTCAGCAGTTTCACAAAACCGGATTCAACCGGATCGTTGTCCGATGAGACAATGATCTCGGAAACAGCGCCAGAGAACGTCTCGGTTACTGTCACCGGGGAAAGTCGCAACGATATTGACATAGATGTTACCACCGATGATGATGAACCTGTCCCATTCCAAATGGTGGAGACCAAACCGGTGTTCCAAGGCGGTGACGCGAACAATTTCGCCAAATGGGTCAATGAGCATTTGATCTACCCGGAGGATGCTCAGAAAGCTAAGAAACAAGGTCGCGTCGTTGTTCAGTTCACTATCACAAAGACAGGAAAAATGGAAAACGTCAAAGTCTTGAGAGGAACCTTCAAATCCTTGGATGAGGAAGCGTTGAGGATTGTCAAATCTTCTCCTGTATGGGAACCAGGTAAGATGCAGGGCAAGGCGGTCGATGTCACCTACACATTCCCTATCATATTCCGACTCAAATAATGAGATTAAGCTACAAATTATTGATTACGATCAGCTTGCTTGCGTCGCCACAGATTGTGGCGGCGCAAGTGGCCGATCCACAGTCAGACCGGAACGCGGCCTTGAGTGAGGCCCGGTACCTCAAGAGTATATTCAAAATTGACGAGGCGATCGAGAGATTGTCCGCTTTCGTCACTCCGGACCGTTTCGATGAGGAGATTCTGTCCGAGCTGGCGGACTGTCATTTCCAGAACGGGGACTACGAGTCCGCTGCTGGGACATATTTCCTGCTGACCTCCAAGTTCCCGCGGAACATCCTGTACAAAGTCAAGCAGATGCAGACTTTCTACAGGATGAAGGCTTTCGCCCAGAGCGCTGAGGCCGGGAAGGCGGTGCTGCAACTTGACACGATACCGGCAATCGCCGCGTTGGTGGGGGACTCGTTCAATCAGGCTGATATGCCAGACTCGGCGCTGACATACTATCGGCTCACGCTGTCTCTTAAACCATTGAATGAAAGCGTAGTGAGTAAAGCCGCGCGGATTCTCCTCTCTCGCCGGGACTATGACGGCGCGATCCGGCTGACAGATGAATATCTTGCCTTGGATCCCGACAATTTCACCATCGCCCCGATCAAAGGTCTGGCACACTATTCCAAGAATGAATATGTCCCTGCGATCGATGTCTTTGAGCGTCAGGAGAAACTTGGTAACGATTCCTATCCGGTCCACTATTATCTCGGACAATGCTATTGGCACACGGAGGTCATGTATCGTGCGCAGGAAGAACTGCTTGCGGCTTGGCAGATTGATTCAAGCGATGTTAATCTGGCATATTCAATAGCGGCGGTTTATGCCGACAGCAACCGTTCTTTTGAGAAGGAGGTCAAACCGTGGCTTGACAAGGCGATGAACATGCTTCAGCCGGATCCGCTGATTATGTTCAGGCTTTATCAGCAATATGGTCTCGGAGAAGCGAAACTTTTCCATTGGGACGAGGCTATCGCTCATTATCAGAAGGCATACGGTTACAATCCGAAATTCATCTCCGCCCTTACCAACATCGCCTATTGCTACGAGCAGAAAAAAGACTACAAATCCGCCCTCGAATGGTACGAGAAGTACTTGAAAGTCGCCAAGCCTGGTTCACGAGGCTACAATTTCGCCACCCAAAGCGTCAAGTACCTCAAAGGTGAGCTCTTTATGGAGGAGAAGTAAGGCGACATATTCATCATCATAAAAGTCTGCGGTTCCGGATAAATTGCGTATATTGCCGTCACTAAAACAGACGGTTGTGAGAAAGATTCTGCTTTTGTCGATGATGATGTTGGCTTTGTGCCCGGTTATGCACGGGCGGGAGGCCAGAGTTGCTGAATATCCGGACATTAACGGACATTATCTCAAGAGGGAGTGGAGGCGGTACGAGCGGCTTTCCAGGCGTGACAGGCCGGAGAAAGAGATCGCTCTGCTGACGTTCATCAAAGAACAGGCGCAGAAGAAACGGCTGGACAAGGATTACTACGATGCTGTGGTAACTATCGGCACGACACAGGCGCGGAGGAACTGGAAGCTGCGGGACTCTTTGAGAAACGTATTGACGGAAGAGTTCATCAAGGCCGGAAAACCCATAATGGCATATTCATTAATTAATTCGGGTGATTTGGGACGGCAGGAATTTGACGCGCTGCGGTTCGCGGAGGATAATGCCGAGGTCTTGAAAAAAGGAAAAAACGATGATTTTTGGAGGCTTGGCTACTGGGGCGAAGGCTATGTCTGCGACCACGAATTCATCCCTAATGACTATGAATATATTCTTTGGCACTGTCTGTCAGACGCTTCCGCGCACGACAAGGCTTTGGAGCTCTTGAAGGATGCGGTCGCCGGGAACTTTCCTCAATCTGCGTTGCTTGCCTATAGTGAGGCGCTTCGCAAGGATGGAGACAAGGAACTGGAACGCCTCGCCACGGACTGGAGCGGAAGCGTAGTGGCGTTGCTGCCGAGGAAGGTGCTGCTTAAAAGGGAATATGACAGGTTGGTCAAGGAGGGCGGAACATCGCGGCAGTTTGCCGAGCTTGACTCCAAATGTCAGGCTTTCGAGAAAGAGCGGGAGTCGTATATTCCAAAATATGTAAGTTCGGATCTTCTCTTTGTTTCCTCTAATGATGTGAATAAGATAATCGCTGAGGAATGTGGAGGTGTGATTTCGTCATTGATTGATAGGCTGGAGGATAAGGATGTTTCCGTGTTGGTCCGTGAAGACACCGTGCTGGTCCGGTTCCGGAATATCAAGTCGACCAATCTGTCGGTTGAGAGCCAAGGTAAGGGTGTGTTCCGTAAGAGGCTCGATAATCCGGTCCGGAGTTTTTACGTCTGGGACACTGTGAAGGTGGCTCTGCCGGAGCTGGAGGATGGAGACTATTGGATCAAGGTTTCCGGCTCCGGGAAAGAGGCCGAGATCTCGTACGTTCACAAGACAGTGTCCGTGGCTGTCAGGAAGCAGGGTGACGGATTCGCGGTTTTCCCTGCTGATTACATCACCGGAGAGCCTTTCAAGGAGGTCGATGTCAAGATGACGAGAGGGGAGCGGGTGCTCTCGGCGCATCTGAGCATTGATGGATTCACGTTATTGCCTTCCGAGATGCAGGAACTGGCGGCTAAGAAGTCTGGGCTTGAGTGCAAGGTTGTCTGCTCGGTGACGGATGGGAAAGCTGTTCGGCTCAGCAAGGAGGTTGTCATTGTCAAGGCGTCGTATCTTGACCGTCCGGTCACTTCGACAAGCTCAGTGACCAGTAGGGCTTTGGTCGCTGAGCCTGTCGAAGCGACCGTAGGGAATCATTCTGAAACAGAAACCTACGGCCGAATATTCAACGACCGTGGAGCCTACAAGCCCGGCGACACAGTCCGGTTCAAAGCCGTGATGTTCCGTGGAGATATTCATAAACAATTGGAAGTCATCGGAAAAGAAAAGGCATTCAAGGCCGCGTTATACGATTCTCAGATGAATATGATCGAGGAGAAGTCGTTCCGCACCAACGATTTCGGGTCCTTCGCCGGAGAGTTCGTCATTCCGAAAGGGCGGCGCAACGGGCTGTTCAAGATTGCTGTTGCCAATGGCGACAAGGAGATTACGTCCAGAATGTTCAGGGTAGAGGATTTTGTACTGCCAACGTTCGATTTGACTTTTGATGAGCAGGAATCACTTTATTTCGCCGGAGATTCCGTGACCGTCTCCGGAAAGGTCGAGAGCCTCTCGGGGCATAGCCTCGCTTCCGCCCGGATGACGTTAAAGGTGTCGTGTGACGGGAAGACAGTGGATGAAAAAGAGATAAAGTCCTCATCGGACGGACGTTTCAGTTATAGATTCAAGGCGAAGGATCAAGGACGATATTCAATCAATGTGACCGTGAAGGACGAGACAGGGGAGACCAGGGAGTTTAGCACATTGGTCAATGTCAATAATGTGATCAAACTTGATTTCCATTTGGCTAACGGCACCGACGGGGATTTGCTGCTTACTGATCTGAACAAATCGGGAGAGGCCACGCAGGGAATCGTGACCGGGGACAAGGCAGTTTTTGTGCTGGAAGTCCGTGACAGATTCAGTAAAAAAGTGAAGTCTGAGATCTACTATGACTTCTTGGACATTTCTGGAACTGTCTTGCAGACAGGTAAATGCGCTTCCGGCGATGAGATTGACTTGCCGACAACGGCTGACGGACTTTATGTTCTCTGGGCATATTCAGAGAAAACGGACAGTCTTGGCAAGGTGGTCAAGGCGGAGAAAGAATATAACCTTGTGAAGGTGAGCCGTGAGGCGAAGTCGCTTGTGGCTCCTGCTGTCTGTCTTCTGTTGCCGGGTAAGACCGAAGTCGCTCTTGGCGAGGACATCGTTATGACGCTTGGAGCTTCTGTGGCACCATTATGGGCGGTCGCGACAATGCTTGACTGTGGCGGGAATATCCTTGAATCCAGAATGGTTACGATGGACGGCTCGTCTGCCGGTTCGCTGCGAGAATTGCGTTTTCGCTACCCAGCTGGAGCTGATGGCCCTGTCAGAATCCAGTTGCTCTTCTTTAAATATGGCCGCTTCTTTAAGTACGAGCATACTTACAACAGACTGTCGGACGAACTTGATATGCCTCTGGATTTCAGCGCCTTCACCGATGTCACCAATCCTGGCACTGAATATACCGTCAAGGTCTGCGTCCCGGATGGCATCGAAGGCCTCGCGGCGATTTATGACAAGAGTCTTGACGCGGTCAGAAAGGAGATCTGGAATCCGGTAAGGCTTGAACCAAAGGCCGTTTCGGATGTCCAGATGGATATAGCCTGCGGATATATCACGAACAAGTCTTTAGGTAACATCGGTAGTGGATTTTCTTCCGGAATAAACGGCATCGTGACGGATGCGAACGGGGATCCGCTGATCGGAGCGTCAGTCATCGTGGACGGCACCTCCTATGGTACATCAGCTAACCTTGACGGGTATTTCTCACTTGACGCAAGTCCTGGGACGCTGATAACCATCAGTTACATAGGCTACCGGAGTGTGACATTGCGAGGAACTTCGGGAATGAATATCGTCCTTGAGGAAGACGAGTCACTGCTTGATGAGGTGATGGTGATTGGTTACGGAGTCGCCTCCAAATCGGCACGGCGTCGTAAGAACCGTTCCAATGATTCGGGACGCAATTATGAGAAATCTGAGTCAAGTGCTTCTGCCGCCGCTGATTATGATTTCACATCCGTGGCTGTCAGAAAGATATTCTCAGAATCTTTGGCCTTTGAGCCGTTCCTCTATCCGGAAAACAACGAGGTCAAATTTACGTTTAAGACATCTGATAAACTCTCGACCTATCACGTTTTGTTCTTCGCTCACGACAAGGCGATGCGCAACGGCACATTGACAAGGGATTTCACCGTCACCGTGCCTGTAAAAGTCTCCGTCAACGCTCCGAGGTATCTTTACTCTGGAGACGAATGGACATTGACGGCGACCACCGTCGGCAATTCAGACGCGGTGATAGAGGGCGAGATGAAGATCCTTGAATATTCAAAAAGCGGCGAAGCCATTGACTCGCTGAAAGTTCCAGTGACGGTGAACGGTCGTGAACAATCGGTCGTGTCTTTCCCGGTTGATGTGCCTCACGACATCGACTCACTGACTTTCAAGGTCATATTCGCCTCAAAATCATTCAGTGACGCTGTCCGGTTCGGTGTTCCGGTTCACGATGCGAGTCAGGTCATCACCGAGTCCCATTCGGCCATAGCCTTGCCAGGAACTGACAAGGATAAGTTGCTGGAATCGCTCAGAAGCCGTTTCGTGAACGTATCCTCCGCTGGTGCCGTCTGCGAAGAGATCTCGATCGGCAAGATGATCGAAGAGGCCGCGACACAGAAGTCCGAGCCGTCATCCAATGATGTACTGTCTCTTACAGAGGCATATTGCTTCAAATCATTCAAGTCGGAGCGCGACACTTCGCTGCTGGGCAGAATCCTTGCGTGCAGGAACTCCGACGGCGGTTTCGGCTGGTTCGAAGGTATGCGTTCCTCACAGTCAGTCACCGCCACGGTGCTGGATCGGATGGCTTTGGTGAGAAGTCTTGGCGGGAATATTCCTGATCTGACATCTTCTGTCGAGTATCTGGATTCCACTCAGTTCCTGGGCTTCCCGCGCTGGTTCGGCGGCCTGTCGAACGACACTTATATGCTCGTCCGCTCGAACTTCCCATCGGTCTGGTTCAAGGTGCGGATGGACAAGTCGCAGCGCAAGGAGTACCGCTCCCGACTCTCCTCTTTCCGGAAATATGCCCGCATCTGCCTTTCACCTTCCAACCGCTTCGATTTCATTGATGGTCAGCCAGGTGCGAAAGCAAGACGTGTCCGTACCCTCAGCAATCTGATCGGCTCCGAAGAAGGAATATCCTTGGCCCGCGCTTGGGGCGAGCGTTTCAATGTCGATGCCGCGCTCCGCAGATCAATGGACGAAGACATCCTTTCCATCCTTGAATATGCCGTCAGGCACGATGGTGGCGGCTTCTACTACCCGAACGCTGTGATGCCGTTCAGAGGACTGCTGGAAAACGAAGCCTATGCCCACTCGCTCATATCCGATGTGCTTTCTGAATATGCTTCCTCACATTCTGATCAAGTCACCGGTCAGAAAGCCGCCGAGATCGCCGATAGAGTCCGCCTGTGGCTGATATTGCAGAAAGAGACCCAGAACTGGGACACGGATCCTGCCTTTGTGAACGCCCTGTGTTCAGTCGGAAAGGGTAGCACCGACTTGCTGAACACCAGTGTCGTGACCCTGACCCAGCGTGTGCTGAAGCCTCTTGCTGATGTGAAGGCCTCCGGCAACGGCTTCTCCCTTGAAAAGCGTTATTTTATTGGAGACAAGGAGGTTGGCCAAGGCGACACCGTCCGTAGGGGAGACCGTATCCGTGCCGTCTATACCGTCCAGAACTCCGAGAATCGTAGTTTCATACGCCTGACCGCCCCTCGTGAGGCTTCTCTGATTCCAGTTGACCAGTTGTCTGGGATCTACAATCTGTCTTTCACCCCGCTGACTGTTGACGGCTGGTACCGTGTCTCCCCGTGTGGTTACCGTGACGTGAAACCCGACCGTACCGTATTCTATTTCGACACCTATCCCGAAGGCCGCACCACCGTCACCGAGGACTTTTTCGTGACCCAGCCCGGCACCTTCCAGGCCCCCGTCCCCGAAATCGAATCCCTCTACGCCCCGCATTACCGCGCCAACGCCGCTGCCGTCCCGCGCAACCTGGAGGTCAAGTGACTTGAATTTGCCGGGACTATTCATTATTTTTGTGTAGATATGATTAAGTTGTTGAAAGAAAGATAGATGATGAAGAATGTTTTAGTGCGGAACAGCACGGCTGAATTTCTCACCTTCATAGCGGAAGGGAAGGAGGAAGGTATTCAGGTGCTATAAGAATGAAAGTATATGGGCGACTCAGAAAGCAATGTCGATGCTATTTGACTGCTCGTCTGATAATATTGGCTTGCACCTGAAGAATATCTTTAAATCTGGTGAACTTGAAGAAGGTTCAGTTACCGAGAAAATCTCGGCAACTGCGGCGGATGGTAAAATGTATATGACGAAATTTTACAATCTTGATGCGATTATTTCGGTAGGCTACCGTGTCAATTCTATCCGAGCCACACAGTTTCGTCAGTGGTGCACAAGTGTTTTGCGACAGTTCACAATTCGAGGCTATGTTGTGGATAAAAAGCGGATGGAAAATGGAACCTTTATCGGAGAAGACTACTTTGAACATCTGCTTGCAGAGATTCGTGAGATTCGGTTGAGTGAGAGAAGATTCTACCAGAAACTGACCGACATTTACGCCACAGCTGTTGACTATAACCGTGACGCGCCCACAACAAGATTGTTCTACAAAAAGGTACAGAATAAAATTCACTTTGACGTTCACGGCCACACCGCCGCAGAACTGATTGTGGAAAGATCTGATGCAGGTAAGGAACATATGGGTTTGACGACCTGGGAGAATGCTCCGGATGGAAAGATTGTTCAGTATAGCGAAGAATTACCTGAATGGTGTGGAATTGGAAGATATGGGAAAATTGGTCAACTCCGTTTTGGATATGGCCGGGAGAATGGCAGACAGGCATATTCCGATGACTATGGAAGACTGGGCTAAACGCATAGACATAATCCTTGAAGCTGGTGGTGATGCTATATTGAACGATGCCGGAAAGATTACTGCGGAATTTGCCAAAAGTTTTGCTGAATCCGAATTTGAAAAGTACCGAATCATTCAAGATCGCTTGTTTAAATCAGATTTCGATCGCCTGAACGATTGTGATCTGCTGAATACCATAGAATAATACCTGGTTGCAGAGCTTGTCGAAGCGACCAGAAAATATCCTTACAAAACACTTTCAGCCCTATATGCCACAGAACGTCCCCAGTTGTGCTTGATGCTGAAAAAGTAAACCTCCAAGTCGTTCGCAATTCATCCCAATACGCCACCTGATGCCTTGAAAAGGCCTACCGCCTGAAAGCTTTTTGTAAAAAATTCCGAGGAGATAGTTTTTTCCATCCTTTATGCAATTGAGTTATGTTTGTCCGGAGAAAGCCGTATTCCACGGACAAACTGGTGATATAGTGCGGCTTGTCCGGGGAAATGGCCGTTTTGGCGGACGAACGTGTGGTTTTGACTCTGCCGAACGAGTGTATTTGTTTAACCTTTTGGATTTGCAAGGCTATTTCAGTATTTTTGTGGTTAAGTACATTAACATTGAAAACGATATGGCGACATTGCATATCAAAGGATTCGGTCCCATTGAGGATTCCACGACTATAGAACTCACACCGTTTATGCTGTTGATGGGGCGGCAGAGTTCAGGTAAGAGTACCTTTATGAAAGTGCTCAGTTATTGTCGTTGGGTGGAAAAAAGAATTATGGTATCAACCGATGATTTGATCAGTCAATATACCCACTATAACCGGTTCGTCAAGGAGTTGAAGCAGTTCAACAGATTGAATGATGAATATTTCCGTGATGACACTTTGATAAAGTATGACGGGGACGCTATACAGATTGAATATGTCGGCAAAAGTGGAAACCCAAAAATATTACGGAAAAACAACTTTGCCCAAGGGCGTTTCAACAGCAAGCTGTGCTATATCCCTGCTGAACGTAATTTGATTTCCGCCATACAAAATGTTGATCGAGCCTATAAGGCCACTGATCGGGATGTCCTTTTCAATTTCATTTATGAGTGGGATGAGGCCAAATCTCCTTACACCGCTGAACATCCATATCCTTTGTCAGTTACCGGTGGCTTTAGTTATGTCAACAGGTCCGGAGTGGATATGATTGTGAGGGAAGATGGTGTAGAGTCCCCGGCTTTCTATGCTTCAAGCGGAGTGCAGTCAGTTATGCCGTTGGAAGTGATGGCTAACTATATGATGAGTCAGGTTGGCAAAAACGCTCCATTATCTATGGTGGAGCGCAATTCGATCAACGAAACAGACAATGGGTTGGCATCAAGAAGGTTGGAGTATCAGTCCGCTCAAGTATTCATTGAGGAACCGGAGCAAAATCTCTACCCCGAATCACAACGCTTGATTGTGTTGAGCATTATCCGTTCTCTGAAAATGGCATTGGATAAAGGTTCAGAGAGCAGTTTCGTGATGATGACATCCCATAGTCCTTACATCCTTTCAGTCGTCAATGTTCTGTTGCTGGCGGCTGTAGTGTCAGAGAAAGTAGGACAGGCAGAGATTGAGGATGAATATATTATACCGTCATCTTCCGTTTCCGGTTATTTCATAGGAGATGATGGAGTGTTCCGCAATATATTGGACAACGAGATCCCGATGCTCACTGGAAATGATTTGGACGGTGTCTCTGATTGGGTAGATGACAAAATCAGTAAATTGAACAATATTCTATATGGAGAAGTATGAAACGAGGCGAGAGAGAATATTCATCAACTTTTAACCGTTTGACTGTTGACGGATTTGTGCCGGAACAGAATCTTCAATTCCGTTCTAAGGTAGCTGTTTGCGAAAAGGGAAAACGCTATGCCTTGGCAACTGCCGAAGGACAAGACTCCGTGGTATATGCCGTTGACGGTTATATTGTCAAAGATGGCCTAAGGTGTGATAAGCTTGTGCTTGTAAGGCGTACGCAGGAAGGTCGGATTCCTGAGAATTGGTCGGAGATATTTGTTGAGTTAAAAGGAACTGACATTGAGCACGCAATCGCCCAATTACGCGCGACTTTGAGCAAGCCTTTGTTCAGGCATCCGGCAAACGATGACATACGTGCCAGAATTGTAGCCCAATCCTTTCCAGCCCACAAATCCGACCTCAAAATGGAAAAAGCGAAGAAAGAGTTCCGTCAGAATTATGATTGTGACCTCCGTGGAATGAAGACCGGGCAGGAGGATAAGCTATAGTTTGGTGGACCCTTTCTGTATTGTTCGCAACCGTTGTATCGTCCCCATATCTTTTATCTTGAGGCAAAAATGAAGATAAAACGCCTCATTCTCAGAATTTATTACTAAATTAACATCGTTTTGGCCACTGGTCTGAAACGGACACGGACCTTTGGTCGTTTGCGTGAATGACGAGAGTTTTGAAACAAGACAGCAGGTAAACTGGTATATTCATTAATGGCGGAGGAGTGGAGCATATTCGCGGATTGGAATCCGTGGCACGGGTGCACTAAGGTGAGTCCGGGCTGCAGGTTCTGTTATGTCTATCGGCAGGATGAGATGTACGGGAGCGAGATCGCAAGCAACCTCGCGCGCAAGACGGCGGCGTTCAACCTGCCGGTCAAAAGAAAGCGGGACAAGACTTTCAAGATTCCTTCCGGCAAGATTGTCTTCACGTGCTTCACTTCGGATTTCCTGCTGGAGGATGCGGATCCGTGGAGGCCGGAGTGCTGGGAAATGATGCGCTTTCGGAGCGACTGTATGTTCTATTTCTTTACAAAACGGATTGACCGTCTGGAACGGTGTCTACCTCCGGACTGGGGCGACGGGTACGAGAATGTCATCATCGGCTGCACGGTGGAGAACCAGGCTATGGCCGAGCGTCGGCTTCCCATATTCAAGGAACTTCCGATAAGGCATAAGTCGATCATTGTGGCGCCGATGCTTGAGCGGATGGACATCTCACGATGGCTGGATGGCACGATCGAGGAGGTAAGTGTGAGCGGAGAGTCCGGAGTGGGGGCGAGGCCTTGTGATTTCGATTGGATTCTGAATCTGCGTTCGCAATGCGTCGCCAAAGAGGTTCCGTTCCGTTTCCACCAGACGGGTGCTTACTTCATCAAAGACGGAAGGACGTACCGCATCCACCGCCGTCACCAGTTGAGCCAAGCCCACAAGGCCAACATCGACTACGGCATCAAAGAGTACTATGTTCCTGAAAAGCCTTGGAATCTCTGGGCGGAATCGGATTACAGGTAGATTGCGGTTAGGATTATTTTCGCTAATTTTGAACCTAAAATGTGATGAATGATGAAAGATAAGGTCAAGGTTATAATCTTCGATGCGGATGACACACTGTGGGACAACCAGACGTACTTTGACAGGGCGGAGGACGTGTTCACGGAGGAGTTGAAGGAATATGGGACGGCGGAGGAACTGTCTGAGGAGCTATACAAGACTGAATCGGCGAATATGCCGATTCTGGGCTACGGGGCGAAGGCGGTCTGCATCTCGATGATGGAGACGGCTTTGAGGGTGTCTGACAGCAAGGTGCCGGGCGAGAATCTTTCACGAATATTATTGAGCGCGAAATCGCTGCTCAGCCTTCCTGCGACACCGCTTCCGGGGGTGGCGCGGACGCTTGACGCTCTGGACAAGACCGGTCGTTACCGCTTGATACTGATGACAAAAGGGGATATGCTGGATCAGCAGAACAAAATCAAACGCTCTGGGCTTGACAAATACTTCTACCGGGTTATCGTCGTCACCAAAAAGGGAATCAAGGAATATCTTGACATCTGCAATGTGGAGCAGGTCGCACCGTCACAGATCGCTGTGGTCGGTAACTCCTTCAAGTCCGACATCCAGCCGATAATCGAGATCGGGGGCTACGGCATACATATTCCTTTCCACACTATGTGGAGGCACGAGGTGACGGAGGAGTTTGAGCATCCGAACATCACCCGCCTTGACTCTTTTGAGGAACTTACTAAGATGTTCATTGACAATGAATAAGAATCAACCGGACAGAATTTTGGTGCGTGGCGCGAGGGTGCACAACCTGAAGAATGTGGATGTGGACATTCCGCTGGGGAAGATCGTAGGGATCGCCGGGGTGTCCGGGTCCGGGAAGTCCTCGCTGGCGCTTGGGGTGCTATATTCAGAAGGATCAAGACGTTACCTTGAGTCTCTTTCGACTTACACAAGAAGGAGGATGACACAGGCGGCGAAGGCTGACGTGGACGAGGTGCTATATGTCCCTGCGGCTCTCGCGCTTCATCAGAGACCGGGGATTCCGGGCATACGCAGTACTTTCGGTACTGGTACGGAACTTCTTAACAGCCTTAGGCTTATGTTCTCAAGACTGGCAAGCCATAGATGTCCGAACGGTCACTATGTCGAGCCATCTTTGCTTGTGGCTGCCGGAAAAGAGCTTGTCTGCCCTGTGTGCGGAGAGCATTTCTACGCTCCGTCGGCTGAGGAACTGTCGTTCAACAGCCAAGGAGCGTGCCGTAAATGCGACGGAACCGGAACAGTACGAACTGTGGATGAATCCACGCTTGTCCCGGACGAGAACCTCACGATTGACGAAGGGGCTGTGGCTCCTTGGAACACGCTGATGTGGTCTCTGATGAAAGATGTCTGCCGAGCGATGGGGGTGCGCACAGATGTCCCGTTCAAGGATCTGACTGACAAGGAAAAAGACATCGTCCTTCACGGTCCGGCGGAGAAAAAACACATTCTCTACAAGGCGAAGAACTCCAATGACGCCGCCGAACTGGATTTCACATTCTATAACGCGACCTACACGGTGGAGAACGCACTTGCCAAGGTCAAGGACGAGAAGGGAATGAAGCGTGTGGAGAAGTTCCTGAGGCTTGACGTTTGCCCGGACTGCGGAGGCACAAGGCTTTCCGATGCGGCAAGGGCACCGAAGCTTAGAGGAATATCATTGGCTGAGGCCTGCACGATGACCCTAACCGAGATTGTGGAATGGGTCAAAGGCGTTCCGGCTTCGCTTCCGTGGGAGATGCGACCAATGGCAGAAAGCATCTGCGAATCGTTCTTGGACACGGCCAAACGACTGATGGACTTGGGAATAGGCTATCTTTCACTGGACCGCTCAGCGGCTACTTTATCGACCGGTGAACGCCAGAGGATGCAGTTAGCCAGAGCCGTCAGAAAC
Source organism: uncultured Alistipes sp. (assembly GCA_900544195.1). Classification (GTDB taxonomy): domain Bacteria; phylum Bacteroidota; class Bacteroidia; order Bacteroidales; family UBA932; genus Cryptobacteroides. The sequence goes on from UQUJ01000060.1 coordinate 14,746, forward strand.
CGTACGACGGGAGTCCTGTATGTTCTCGATGAACCTTCAATCGGTCTGCATCCATCGAATATAATTGGCCTCTGCGGCGTGATGGAGGACTTGATAGCGGATGGAAACTCCGTCATTCTGGTTGACCACGACACGCAGATCCTCACGAAATCAGACTGGATGATCGAGATGGGGCCCGGTGCCGGCTCAAGCGGCGGAAATGTGATAGCTCAAGGCACGATCGGCGACATCGAGGCCAATGAATATTCAAGGATAGGTCCTTTCCTTTCTGGCAAGAATCCTCTTAAGGTAAGACAACAGATAAAAGACTCTGACATATTCATTGATGGAAAGATAACGATGGTTACCGATGCCATCCATACGGTCAAGCCACTGAAGGTGGAGATCCCGAAAGGGAGGCTGACGGTTGTTACCGGTGTCTCCGGCTCCGGCAAGACCACGATGGTGCTTGAAAGCCTTATTCCAGCGCTTCAGGCGAAGATGGCAGGGCACGATCTGCCACGGCACGTGAAGTCAATAGACGCTGAAGGAATACGTCAGGTAAAACTCATAGACGCTTCACCGATAGGCATTAACGTTCGCTCCACCGTGGCGACATACGCAAATGTCCACGACGAGTTGCGTAAAGTCTTCGCCAAGACTCCGGACGCAAAGAAACATGGCTACAAGGACGGGGATTTCTCCTACAACACCGGCAAGCTCCGTTGCCCGACCTGTGACGGCACGGGTGTGATAAGCCTTGACGTGCAGTTCCTTCCGGATGTGGACATCCCCTGCCCGGATTGCCGAGGGTCGAGATATTCAAAGGTGGCCGGCAGCATCCGGAGGGAGAATGCGGCAGGAGAGTTCCATTCGCTTCCAGAGCTGATGGATATGGACATCAATTCCGCCCTTGACGCTTGCGCTGATTTGAAACTCATCAGTCAGCGTCTCAGAGTCCTGCGTGATCTCGGCCTTGGCTATCTGACCTTGGGAGAGGAGACACCGAGCCTGTCCGGAGGTGAGGCCCAGCGACTTAAACTGGCCAGCGAGATGGGCAGGGGACAGAGCGACTCCGTATTCGTGTTCGACGAGCCGACCATCGGCCTTCACCCGTCCGATGTCCTGACGCTACTGAAAGTGTTCCAGAGCCTTATCGATCACGGAGCCACCGTCATAGTCATAGAACACGATTTGGATGTCATCCGCAATGCCGACTACATCATCGACATGGGACCGGGTGGCGGCTCGGAAGGCGGCCGGATTGTCGCCACGGGAACACCTGAACAGATTCGCCGCTCAAATGAAAGCGTTACCGGAAAGTTTATTTGATATCAACGAGTATGCGTAAGATTTTCACCACAATCATTATAATAGTATTTTCCGTCTGCCTTATGGCGCAGAACGGGAAGAATGTCACTGCTGGATGGCTCAAGGACAACTACACCAAGAGGGAAGTGATGATCCCGATGCGGGATGGCGCTCGGCTCTACACGGCTGTCTATGAACCTGTTTCGGAGGCCAAGGCAAAGCCTGTGATGCTTGTCCGCACTCCCTATTCGCTCAAACCTTACGGATTTGAGGCGGGGGAGGAACCTCTGCCAGGCAAACAGACATATTCATCCGGCATCTGGGATGACTTGCTCAACTACGCCGCGGATGGCTATGTTATTGTCTTGCAGAATGTCCGTGGCACCTTCCTGAGTGAAGGAGATTTCGAGAACATCCGTCCGCATCTTGGCGGCATGGCTGGAGGTACGGCGAAAGGGTGCATTATTGACGAAGCCACAGATACTTACGACACCGTGGAATGGATTCTCACAAACACCCGCTGCAACGGCAATGTCGGAGTGAAAGGAACCTCGTATCCTGGCTTTTACGCCACGATGGCTGCCCTTTCCCGCCATCCCGCAATCAAGGCTGTCTCGCCGCAAGCTCCTGTGACAGACTGGTTCATGGGGGATGACGCCCACCACAATGGCGCGCTCTGCCTTGCGGACTGCTACCGTTTCGGCTCGTCGATGTACAGAACGCGGAAAGCACCTTCGACTAAAGGCCTGTCTAAATTGGTGAATATCGACACCGATCTCTATGAATATTTCCTTGGCAGGCCGATGGCCGACCTTTCGGCGTACTTCGGCGACACCTTGGCGTTCTGGAACAGCATGGTCTCACATCCGGATTACGACAGATTCTGGAAAGACCGGAATCCCGGCCGGCATCTGAAGGACATCAAGCCTGCGGTTCTTGTCACCGGTGGTTTCTACGATGCCGAGGACTGCTACGGCGCGTTCGAGACCTACAACGAGATCCGCGGATTGTCTCCGGAATGCAACCTTTATCTGGCCGTGGGGCCGTGGTACCACGGGGGATGGAAGAACCGCAAGGCGAATCACCTTTCCGGAGCGTGGTTCGGAGAGGCGTCCGGGGAATATTACTTGGATGATATTGAGTATCCTTTCTTTACATATTACCTTGAAGGAAAAGGGAATATGCCTGCGAGGGTGAATATTCTACCATCCGGTGAGACTCTGAAATCAAAAATGGAAGGTGTACCATCTTCGACACTTTGGAAGACATATTCCTCATGGCCTCCGTCAGATGCGGAGCCTATCAGAATATTCTTTTCAGGTGCTGATTCCTTGAATATGTCAGGATTGCCTGACGTGCTGGTTTTCAGGACATTCACGTCAGATCCAACGAACCCTGTCCCGTATATGGATGTAAAATCCAATGGACGTGACCGCGCCTACATGACGGCCGATCAGAGTTTCGCGTCAGCACGGGAGGATGTCCTTACATATTCAGGAAATGTACTTTCAGACACGTTGCATCTTGCTGGTCCGGTAAAGACGCACATGGAATTGAGGCTCGACCTGCCGGACGGGGCATATTCAAAGAATATGGATGCGGACATTGTCGTCAAGTTGATTGATGTCCGCCCCGATGGTTATCAGATGCTTGTCAGAGGTGATGTGATGCCGCTCCGTTACCGTGACGGATTCAGCAAGGCAAAGGCTGTTAAGGCAGGAAAAGTCGTCAGCGTGGACTTCACGATGTGCGATATAGATCATTACTTCCTTCCAGGCCATTCTTTGATGATACAGATTCAGGGAAGCTGGTTCCCGCTCATCGCGATGAACCCTCAAACCTTTGTGCGGAACCCGTTCACGGCCACCGCGAAAGACTACAGGCCCATTAATGTCTCTATTTCCTCTCATTCTTTTCTAGAGTGCGGTAAAGTCAATGCTTGCAGTCAATAAAACAAATATGTTTATTCGTATAACAAAAATATTTACCACTTGATATGCTGCCTGATTCCACATTTGACCTATTGGAAAGCATCGCGAAGAAGCATGGCGATGGCGATTTCAGTTCCACAACAGAATCCGAGCGGAAAGTACTCGAACAAATCAACGCGGCCATTGCGGACGGCGACATCGAACTGTACCCTATGAAGGCTCTGCTGGCCGCCAGCAATGATTGGAACACCGGCCTGATCACCCGTATGGGACTATACAAGAATATCCTTCTGGAAGGGATCGAATGTGGTGCCCTCGTCCCAGGGAATGAATATGCCTGGGAATGGATAGGCTCCGCCGCGACGAACAACGACCCCGAAGAGTTTATCGATGACAAAACCCTCTATTACGATCTCCTCTCCTCGGCGGCAGAGTCCGGAATCACCGTCGCTCTGGACATTATGGACCGCATCTGGGAGCCGGAGAACATCATTGAGGAGGATTGACACCGTTCCTCCTCGAATCTTCATATATTTTTTCACATTAGGAGATAGAACAGACTCATTTCGTCCATCAATATAAGTGACGATCCGAAAGGATTGAACATGGACGAAACGCTGACACAAGAATTATCCGAGTGCTGTTTGCGTGAATCAAAGATTTTCTTAAATTTGCGTTGTCGGAGCGATCCGACGCAAAATACGAAATGTGCGATCACGCGGCCCTCAATTGAAAATCTGACAGTTTTCCAACGAATAAGGGACTCACGAACAGCACTCTTTTCTTGTGTATCAAACCCTGCCGGTACTGGCACGCTTTTTATGGCTGAGTTCTACAAGGCTGTAGTACGCAACGGCTGCGACATCCATGATGCATTCCGTAAAGCCCGCCAAACCGTACGGCAGCGTTATCCGGATCCTTACTACTGGGCCGGATTCCTGCTTCTGGACTGACGGTTCTCCGCTCTTGCGGTTGCTTCGTGGACAAAGCGTCCCTATTTACGCACGAAGCGTATGGAAAGGAGAATCACCCTGAACATCATACTGTGCAAACCACAGGCACGCAAGAATGGCTCTGGCAGTGCTGGGAGGCCATAGTGTGTGGCTGACCCCCATATCCCGAGGGAGGGTCAGCCA
>UQUJ01000061.1 GCA_900544195.1 uncultured Alistipes sp.
ACCAACGGACTCGGTGAACAGACCAGCCGGCTCAGTGGCCGAACCAACGGACTCAGTGACCGAACCAATGGGCTCGATGAACAGACCAGCCAGTTCGGTGGCCGAACCAACGGACTCAGTGGCCGAACCAACGGACTCGGTGAACAGACCAGCCGGCTCAGCGACTTGACTGACGAGCACGTCTTATTCCAAGTTACGAATCAACCGGATACTGAGCCTGCCGCCAAGGCATCCATGCCCAATATGGGTTCCGCCAACGAGTACGGGGTAAAGGAACGGTGCGAACGCTACACGATGAAGAACCAGGGACTTGAGCGGGAATATTACCTCTACCGTCCTGAAGGACTCAAGGCAGGAGCCCCGCTCGTGATTGTCCTCCACGGCTACGGCGGCTCGGCCCTCAAGGGCAAAAAAGCGATGATGGATGTCGCCGACCGGAACGGGTTCGCCGTATGCTACCCTCAAGGGATAAAGGATCCGAAAGGTAAACCGGGCTGGAATGTCCGCTACCCTTCACAGGAAGGAATGAAGACCGATGATGTCAAGTTCCTCATCGCCCTTTCCAAAGAACTCCAGAAGAGATTCGATCTCAGTCCAAAGAATACATTCCTCACCGGAATGTCCAACGGCGGAGACATCATCTACCTGATAGCGATGCGGGCTCCGAAAGCCTTCAAGGCCATGGCCTCGATAGCAGGACTGCAGTTCAACTGGATGGAGACGGAATATTCCTACAAGCATCCTCTTCCTTTCATGGAGGTTCACGGCACACAGGACCACACTTCCGAATGGCTCGGCGACCCGGAGAACAAAGGCGGCTGGGGAGCGTACATTCCCGTTCCGGCGGCGGTCAGCAGAATCATCGCCGTCAATGGCTGCACAGAGGAATATGTCACCGAACTTCCTCGCCGGGATGGCCGCTATCAAGTCACACTCTATCAATTCACTGGCGGCAAACCGGCAGCGAAAGGCGGCAGGCCAACCGAAGTCTGGCTCTACAAAGTCGAAGGCGGCGACCACTCCTGGTCCGACAAGGACATGGACACCTGCTCCGAGATCTGGCGGTTCTTCAGCCAATGGATCGATTAGCCACCCCACTTTGGAGCCACATCCCACCAGTTTCTGATACAAATCCGCAATTCATTGAATGTCAAAAGGTGGAACATCACCCTTTGACATTCAACATTTTACAAAACCCTGCCCTCCAAATCCACCGGGCAGTATTTACGAATATATTCATTCACAATCAGTTGGCAATCACGGCGAAAATTTGTAAATGTAACCCGAAAAGGCTAACTTTGCAATAGACAATAAAGAACTTGCAAAGATGTCCAATTACCGCATTTTCGTGGAGAAACACCCGGAGTTCCAGGTGGAGGCAAAGAGCCTCCTGGGGGAACTCAACGAGAACCTGCAGCTGGAGCTGAAAACGCTTCGGCTGCTTAATGTTTATGACTTGTTCGGATTCACGCCCGATCTTCTGGAGAAGAGCCGCTACAGCGTCTTCGGAGAGATTGTAACCGACTCTGTCACAGATTCGATCGATCTGGACGGAGCGAAGTACATCGCTGTCGAGTACCTGCCGGGCCAGTTCGACCAGAGGGCGGCCTCGGCTGTGGACTGCGTGCACCTGATCGACCCCACGGCGCGGATCAGCATAAAGAGTTCCAAACTTCTGATCGTGGACTCCTACGTCTCCGAGGAGACGCTTGAGAAGATCCGCCACTACTACATCAATCCGGTGGAATCCCGCGCGAAAGACCTGAGCAAACTGGCCGACACGGAACACGCGGCGGTCAAGCCGGTTCCCGTGCTGGAGGGATTCAGGAATATGAGCGGGGACGATCTGAAAGCATATTGCAAAAAGATGGGCCTTGCGATGAATGCCGACGACCTCGCCGAGGTTGTGAAATATTTCACCGAGGAAGGCAGGGATCCGAACGAGACCGAACTCAGGATCTTGGACACATACTGGAGCGACCACTGCCGCCACACGACATTCACGACGGAACTGGAAAGCATCGACGTGGAGGATTCCTTCATCAAGGAGGACATCGACGGGACGATGGCCCTGTACCTGAGGATGCGCTCGGAGACAGGCCGCGAGAAGAAGGGACTGAACCTGATGGATATGGCCACAATCGGGGCGAAATACCTCAGGAAGAACGGTTTGCTGGATGACTTGGAGGTCAGCGAGGAGAACAATGCGTGCAGCATATTCATAGATGTGGATGTGGACGGGCAGACTGAGAGATGGCTGCTGATGTTCAAGAACGAGACCCACAACCACCCTACGGAGATCGAGCCGTTCGGCGGGGCCGCCACCTGCCTGGGCGGAGCCATCAGGGATCCGCTCTCAGGACGTTCCTACGTCTATCAGGCGATGCGTGTCACTGGTGCCGGCGACATCTACAAACCTGTCAGCGAGACACTTCCGGGCAAGCTCCCACAAAAGGTCATCACCAGGAAGGCCGCGCAGGGATATTCATCATACGGCAACCAGATCGGTCTTGCGACAACCCACGTCCGTGAGATCTACCACGAGGGCTACACGGCCAAGAGAATGGAGGTCGGAGCGGTTGTCGGAGCGGTGAAGGCCGGGGACGTGAGAAGGGAAAGCCCTAAGGCCGGGGATGTCGTGCTGATGATCGGCGGACGCACCGGACGCGACGGAATCGGCGGTGCGACAGGTTCCTCAAAGGAACACACAGAGGAGTCCCTTGAGACTTGCGGAAGTGAGGTCCAGAAGGGTAACGCTCCGGAGGAGAGAAAGTTGGAAAGGCTTTTCAGAAGGCCTGAGGTCACGAGACTGATAAAGAAATCGAATGACTTCGGAGCCGGCGGAGTGAGTGTCGCCATCGGTGAGCTTGCCGACGGGCTGGACATCTACCTTGACCGTGTTCCGGTGAAATACAGCGGAATGAACTCCACGGAACTGGCCATCAGCGAGTCCCAGGAGCGTATGGCCGTCGTAGTGGAAGCCAAGGACGAGGAGGAATTCAAGGCGCTTTGCCATTCAGAGAATATCGAGGTGACGCACGTGGCCGAGGTCACCGACACCGCCAGAATGAGGATGTTCTACGGCGACAAGGTCGTTGTGGATCTCACCAGAGCCTTCATCGACAGCGCCGGTGCCAAGCACTGGTCAAAGGCCACGATCGGTGCGGTCGAGGACAGGGATTCGTTCTTCCGCGACGTTCCAGGCAAGAACCTGAAAGAGAGGATGTTCGCCAACCTGCAGGATCCGAACGTGACCTGCCAGAAAGGCCTCATAGAGATGTTTGACTCCACCATCGGCCGTTCCACCGTGCTGATGCCGTTCGGAGGCGAGCTACAGACCACCGAGACCCAGGTCTCAGTGCAGAAACTTCCGGTGAAAGGCTACACCGACACCGCCAGCATGATGGCGTTCGGCTTCAACCCTGACCTCTGCGAATGGAGTCCGTACCACGGGGCGGCATATTCATTCATCGAGGCATGCAGCAAGGTTGTCGCCGCCGGCGGCCATTGGGAGACGATGAGATTCTCCTGCCAGGAATATTTCGAGAGGATGACTGCCGACCCGAAGGTCTGGGGCAAACCGACCGCGGCTCTGCTCGGGGCGCTGAAGATGCAGAAGGAACTTGGCCTCGCCTCCATCGGCGGAAAGGATTCGATGAGCGGATCGTTTGAGACTGAGAGCGGTACGATTCACGTGCCACCGACCCTCATCGCGTTCGGCATCACTCCGGTCAATGCCGGCAATGTGATCTCGCCGGAACTCAAATGGGAGGGAGACCGCCTCTACCTTGTGAAGCATACGCCTCTCGCCAACAAGATGCCTGACACAGAGCAACTCAAGAGGAACTGGAATCATATTCAGGAAAAGATAGAGGACGGCACGATCGTGGCCGGTTGGGCGGTAGGATTCGGTGGAGTGGCAGAGGCGCTTTGCAAGATGAGCTTCGGCAACGCGTTCGGGTTCGACGTCAACCTTTCGGAGGACGAGCTGTTCAATCTAAGCTATGGTTCCATCGTGGTGGAGACCGACGGCAGCGCACTTGACTTCGAGAACGCCATCGAGATCGGAACGGTGACTTCGGGCGAGGACGGCAATGTCCGCGTGAACGGCAACAAGCTGTCCATCTTCGAGCTGATGGATTTCAACGCATCGCTCTTCGAAAAGGTCTATCCAGCGGTCAGTGAGCCTGACACCAAGAGGCTGTCGCCTAAGGGATTGGAGGGCGCGAAGCCGTTCAAGGCGAAGAAGACGGATCTTGAATATAAGGGGCCGAAGGTTGACAAGGTAATCGCCTACCTTCCTGTCTTCCCTGGCACCAACTGCGACTACGATTCGGCCAAGGCGTTCCGCAAGGCGGGAGCCGAGATCCGCACTTCCGTGTTCCGCAACCTTTCGGACAAGGATGTGTTCGAGTCAATCGCCCAGATGAAGAAGAACATCGACGAGTGCCAGATCCTGATGCTCAGCGGTGGCTTCTCCGCCGGTGACGAGCCGGACGGAAGCGGCAAGTTCATAGCGAACGTGCTGAACAACAAGGACATCGCGGAGGCGATAGAGGGACTGCTTTCCCGTGGTGGTTTGATTTTAGGAATATGCAATGGTTTCCAGGCGCTTGTGAAGTCGGGCCTGCTGCCTTACGGGGAACTCGGCAAGGTGACGAAGGACTCTCCTACCCTGTTCCGCAACGACATCAACAGGCACATCTCCCAGATGGTGACGACCCGTGTGGCATCCACGAACTCTCCTTGGCTGAGAGGGATGGCAATCGGTGATGAATATACTATCCCTGTAAGCCACGGCGAGGGCAAGTTTGTGGTCAGCGAGGAACTCGCGCGTGAGTTGTTCGCCAACGGGCAGGTGGCGTTCCAGTACGTTGATCCGCTGACGGACGAGCCAACGATGGAGTCGCCTTACAATCCGAACGGATCTTACTACGCCATCGAGGGCATCATCAGCCGTAACGGTCAGATTCTGGGGAAGATGGGTCACAGCGAGAGGTACGAGAGGAACCTGCTGAAGAACATCGAGGCCGACCTCGAGCAACCACTGTTCGAAAACGCCGTCAGGTATTTTATCGGGTAATAAATGAAGATGAATATAATTCACGATGGGGTGTCCATCAAGATCTTCGAGACGGATGACCCGCAGAAGGTGATCATACATTTCACGGATGAGATCACGGCGTTCAACAAGATCAAGAAGGCGGTGATCAAGGACAAGGGGATCTACTGCAACGGGATTTCATGCGAGATCTCCAGACTGTTGCAGAAAGGTGGAGTGCCTACGCATTTCATCGAGCAGATCTCTGACACTGAGCAGCTTTGCTGGAAATCACAGGTGATCCCGATGGAGGTGATCGTCAGGAATGTGATCGCCGGCTCGATGGCCCAGAGGCTTGGGCTGGAGGAAGGTATCGTGCCTAAGGAGCCGGTCTACGACCTCTGCTACAAGTCGGACATCCTCTGTGACCCGATCATCAACGACTACCACGCCGTCGCCCTCGGCCTCGTGAGCAAGGAAGAACTTGAGCGGATATATTCATTGACAAAGCAGGTCAACAGCATCCTGACCCCGGTCTTCAAGGAGATCGGCATCACGCTGGTGGACTTCAAGATAGAGTTCGGTCACCTCTGTGACGGCAGTCTCGTGATGAGCGACGACATCACTCCGGACAGCGCCCGCTTCTGGGACATCGCCACGGGAGACCGTCTCGACAAGGACCGCTTCCGCAAGGACAACGGCCACGTCGGCGAAGCCTACAGGACGGTCTACGAGCGTCTGACCGGCAAAAATGGTTGAGCGGGAATTCAAGATATTCTGCTAAAATCATCACTGAAATTTCGGGAATCTCCTGAAATTTAGTACATTTGAGGTTGCTACAAGCACCATCACCATGATGCCATGATAGACTTGCGAATAGACTGGCAACATAATATTCATTGAATATGAGACCTTTATTTCTGACAAATACTCTTACTCGAACGAAAGAGCTTTTCAAGCCGATACAGCCGGGACACGTGGGAATGTACGTCTGCGGGCCTACGGTCTACGGAGAGGCTCACCTCGGACACGCGCGCCCGGGAGTGACCTACGATGTGCTTTTCAAACTGCTCAGGCATCTTGGCTACAAGGTGCGCTACGTGCGGAACATCACCGACGTGGGACACCTTGAGCATGACGCCGACGAGGGAGAGGACAAGATCTCCAAGAAGGCAAGGCTGGAACAGCTTGAGCCTATGGAGGTTGTGCAGACCTACACGTTCCGCTACCACGAGGCGATGCGCCTGCTGAACGTGGCGCCGCCATCCATCGAGCCGAGAGCCTCGGGACACATCATCGAGCAGATCGAGACCGTCAAGAAGATTCTGGACGCAGGCTATGCCTACATCTCCAACGGATCCGTGTACTTCGACGTGGAGAAATACAACAAGGATCACCACTACGGAATCCTTTCCGGGCGCACTCTGGACGACACCCGTGAAGGAACACGCACACTTGACGGACAGAGCGACAAGAAGGCTCCGTACGATTTCGCCCTTTGGAAGAAGGCTGAGCCCGAGCACATCATGCACTGGCCAAGTCCGTGGAGCGAAGGCTTCCCGGGATGGCATCTGGAGTGCTCCGTGATGGGCGAGAAATACCTCGGCAACGAGTTCGACATCCACGGCGGCGGAATGGATCTGATGTTCCCTCACCACGAGTGCGAGATCGCCCAGAATGTGGCCAGCCGCCACACACAAGGCGTGCACTACTGGGTTCACAACAACATGATCACGATCAACGGCCAGAAGATGGGCAAATCCCTGGGCAATTTCATCACCCTGCCGCAGCTGTTCAGCGGACAGCACGAGAAACTCGCGCAGGCATATTCCCCGATGACCGTCCGCTTCTTCATCCTCCAGGCGCACTACCGCAGCACGCTGGACTTCAGCAACGAGGCACTGCAGGCCGCCGAGAAAGGCCTGAAGAGGGTTATGCAGGCCGCGAAGGATCTCCGGACGCTGGCTTCGGCGGCCGGGATCGCCGACACCGCCAAGGGCACCGAGGGAAGTCCCGTGGACGCCATGCAGTACGGTGAGTTCATCACCGCCACGGCTCCCGACACCTGCACGGCCACTTCCGAGGAGGTCAAGGGAATATTCAATGCTGTCTATGAGGCGCTTTGCGACGACCTCAACACGCCGATAGCGCTGTCACACATCTTCGATGCGGTACGGCTGATCAACTCGGCCAAGGCTGGAGCCCTTCGACAGGCTCAGAGACCGGATGGGCAGACACTGGAACCGTTAAGCAAGGGTGATTTGGAGACTCTGACGCAGCTTTTTGATGACATCGTGTTCGGTGTCCTCGGCCTGAAGGACGAGTCCGCCACCGAATCCGGCAAGGGTCAGGAGATCGTCTCCGGACTGATGGACATGGTGCTTGAGGAGCGCGCCAAGGCCAAGGCGGCAAAGGACTGGGCGGCCAGCGACGCCATCCGCGACCACCTCAAAGCTTTGGGAATCACAGTGAAAGACACGAAAGACGGAGCCGAGTGGACAATGCAGTAAATCCTGCCTGACTTCCGCTACGGACTCAGCCTTGAACTTCTGAAGCAGCGGCCTTTGCCAATCTGGCAGCCTCCAACGCGGCATGCTCGGCCTTGGCTCTTTCGACGGAGACGGATTTCTTCAAGACAAAGCCCGAACCCAAGTACTTGGTACGGACGTCCTCGTCGGCGGCGAGGGATTCCGGTGTGCCCTGCTGGAGAATCGTACCTTCGTAGAGCAGATAGGCGCGGTCGGTGATCGCAAGGGTCTCACCCACATTGTGGTCGGTGATGATGACGCCGATGTCCTTGTACTTAAGTTTCGCGATGATGAACTGGATGTCCTCCACGGCAATCGGATCGACACCGGCGAACGGTTCGTCCAACAGGATGAACTTCGGGTCGATGGCAAGGGCGCGTGCGATCTCGCAACGCCGTCTCTCGCCTCCGGAGAGCTGGATGCCAAGACTCTTGCGGACTTTCGAGAGGTTGAACTCGTTGATCAGATCCTCAAGCCTTTCCTGTCTCTCGGCCTTGGACATGTCAGACATCTCCATCACGGACATGATGTTGTCCTCAACCGACATCTTGCGGAACACCGAAGCCTCCTGTGGCAGATAGCCGACTCCCTTCTGAGCCCTTTTGTACATAGGGAGTTCGGTGATGTCCTCGTCGTCAAGGAACACACGTCCTCCGTTCGGGACTATCTGCCCTGTGATCATGTAGAAACTGGTGGTCTTCCCCGCTCCGTTCGGGCCGAGGAACCCAACGATCTCTCCCTGGTTGATCTCCATCGAAACGCCTTTCACAACGGTTCTGATGCCATATTTCTTGACGAGGTTCTCGCAATGAAGTTTCATCTTGTCTCAAATCTAATTGTAAATCACTATCTTGTCTCAAGGCCGAAATCCTTGACGAGGTTCTGCACCTCACCGTTCTGTCCCATCAGGACCGTGGCCTTTTCCTGATCTGTGTAAGGCTGGACGCCTTTGTCCTCCACAGGAATGACCCCCACCTCAAGACGGATTCTGGACGACCCGGCTTTCTTCCGCAAAATTCCTTCCAAAACCAAGAGACGGTTCTCCCGGATCCATTTTTCCTGCGAGGCGTTGCTGACCTTGAACGTCAGTTCCTTGTAGCCGTCCTTGGTCTCAATGCTGACCTCCGCGTTCTGAAGGGTGTTGGCAAGTCGAGGGCTCGAGGCGTACTCCGCAGGGATGGTCTTCCAAGCCTCCAGCAAGGCATTGTCCTCAGGAATCACATCCGCGATCGGCGCAGCCTCATTGACGACTTTCTTATTCTCTTCCTCCTCGATCATCGAATTGAGCGACAGTGACGCTCCTGTCTTCACCGGCTTCCTTCTCGCCCTCGGAGCAGGATTCTCCTCAGCAATGGCCTGCGAACCTACATTCTCTACAGCCACATCATTTCCGGTCGCCGAGCCAGCGGTTTCGGTCACCGAACTTGTCGAAGTGACCGCACTTTCAATAGGCCTATCCGAAGCCGCTTCGATGGTTGGTGAGTTTTGTCGAACCACAGGCTCAGCGACCGCCCCGACCGCTCCCGGTTTCCGTGCGGCGTCCGCCGACTGCGGTTCAGTCAGGCCGTGGCCGCCCGTGGCCCCGTGAACGGGTGTCACCTGCGGCGCAGGTGACGGGATGGAGCGCGAAGCGCGGAAGTCTGGTGAACCGCTGCCGGCGGATGCCGTCCCCACAGCAACCTTGGCCGTTCCAGCATCCGGAGCCTTCATCAGGAAACTAAGCTTCATCAAGGCGAACTCAATATGAAGCCGAGGATTAACCGCCTGTTTGTACCCGGCCTCGCAAGCGGAAGTGACACTCAACGCATCATACAAAAACTTCAGCGAACAACGTGAAGCCTGCTCCTCATATCTCGCCTTCAGCGAATCCGGCAACTCCAGCAAAGCCCCAAGGCCACCGTTCTTCGTCACCATCAAATCCCTGAAATGTGAACTCAAAGCAGCGCAGAAATGCAATGCGTTGAACCCTTTGGAAAGAATCTCATCGAACTTCAGCAAAGCCGTACCGTAATCCCCCGCCAGAAAAGCGTCCACCAGGTTGAAACTATAGTCATAGTCAAGCACGTTGAGATTTTTCAGAACCTCCTCGTACTTCACATCCGTCCCGCAGAACGCCACCGTCTGATCAAAGATCGTAAGAGCGTCACGCATAGCCCCGTCGGCCTTCTGCGCTATCACATGCAATGACTCATCGTCTATATTCACACCCTCCTTCCCCGCTATCATCCTGAGGTTGCCCACGATGTCCGGAACCGAGATCCTGTTGAAGTCGTAAGTCTGGCAACGCGAAAGGATCGTCGGCAGAATCTTATGCTTCTCGGTGGTGGCAAGAATGAATATGGCGTGTGCCGGCGGCTCCTCAAGTGTCTTGAGGAAGGCGTTGAACGCGGCCGTGGACAGCATGTGTACCTCATCGATGATATAGACGCTGTACTTCCCCACCTGCGGCGGAATCTGCACCTGGTCCATCAGATTCTTGATGTCATCCACACCGTTGTTGGAGGCGGCGTCCAATTCATGAATACAATATGACCGTCCCTCCTGGAAAGACCGGCAGGACTCACACTCGCCGCAAGGCTCCATGTCCGGCGAAGGATTGGAGCAGTTGATGGCCTTCGCGAATATTCTCGCCGTGGTCGTCTTCCCCACTCCACGCGGGCCACAGAACAGATAGGCATGCGCCAGTTTCCCCCTGATTATGGAATTCTTCAGGGTCTGGGCGATGTTATCCTGACCGATGAGGGACTCAAATGAATCAGGACGGTATTTTCTTGCCGATACGATGTATTCAGACATAACAACGTTCAAATCTTAGGGAGTGGTTGTCCGCACCAAGTTTTGTAAGGCAAATTTACGCAATATTTTGTACATTTGTGCCGCACGGCATGAAGTATGGAGTTTTTTGTCGGCGCAAACGGTTTACACGTCCGGGATCGCATGAATATTCCCGGACAAGCATTTTTGAATGACAAACAAATACTGAACATGAAAAGATTCTTTCAAATACTGGCCTGTGCCATCGCCGGGCTGCTTTTGGCCACTGACGCTTTCGGTCAGGCACAAATCACCACAAGGAGGGAAAAACTCAAGGATTTCACCTCCAAGACCACAAAGGTCGTCCTGACAGGTGACGAATTCCTTGACGAGGCTCTGAAAGAGAGTGTCGCCTCCACATGGACCGTCTCCCCTTACGAGTTCTGCACCAACGAGGAGTTCCAAGGCATCAAGACAAACGACAATTTTTATTTCCTGATGGTCGTCAAAGGCCAGTTCCGCAGGGAATCCGAACCTGGCATCGACCTGCTCACCCTTGTCAAAGGAGGAGAAGGAGCGGAAAAATCCATCAGCGACATGTTCGAGGTCGTGAACTTCCCTCTGCGCCCGACCGAAGATCCGTCCGGACGCGAGTTCGTGCTGCTCCCGGCGTTTCTGAAAATCATCCAAGATCACACCATCAGCCTCACAGACACGGAGATGAAGGCATATTCAAGCCTCGGAGCAAAAGACTCCAAGAAACTTAGAATCAAAAGAATCTTCTTCTGGTCCGAGGATTTCGCCCCTCAGGTTGACGAGCAGACCAAACGTTCTCTGGACGAGGACATCCTCATCAAGGAAGATGAGGACGAGGTGGATGAGATCTTCTCGGAAGGGACCTTCAACACTGTCGTAAGCTATGTCGTGGCCCCTTCCGAGCCCGTGAACGGATCCATCTGCTACAAGATGCTCATCGGATCCGACAACCACGAGCTTTACTATTTCAAAAAGCACAAGATCACGGCCAGGAACGGCAAGGGATTCCTCCCCGGCGACATCAAGGCAATCAAACTTCTAAGGAAATAATGATCGTAGGGACGGTTGGCTGCGGATTGAGGTATGCGGTCAAAAGAAGCGGCAACGCAGTGGGATACTGCTCACTGACAATCAAATGCGGAACAAGGGACGAGGGAGATTTCCACAGCGGGATCGCCCATTTCACCGAACATACCCTGTTCAAGGGAACCGAGCGCAAAAGTGCCAAAGTCATAAGCGGCTACCTTGACAGACTCGGCGGCGAATTGAACGCGTTCACCACCAAAGAAGAGATTGTGATCCATTCCACGGTTCTCAAGGAGGATCTCGGCAAGGCCGCGTCCCTGCTACTTGAGCTGGCGACCTGCCCTACATTCCCGGAAGAAGAGATAGCCGTCGAAAAAGGTGTGGTGATCGACGAGATCAACTCCTACAAAGACTCCCCCGCAGATGATGTCTATGACAAGTTCGAGGAGGCCTTGTTCGCAGGGCATCCTCTCGGGCGTTCGATTCTCGGAACGGCTGCCACTGTGAAAAAGATCACAAGCAAGGAGCTTAGGCAATTCACAAAAGAGCATTTCGTGCCAATGAATATGGCTCTTGCGATAGTGGCCGACATTGACGAGAAAAAGTTGGAGGAGAGCGTGCTCAAGCTGGTAGGCAAGGTGTTCAAAAATGAACCCGCGACTGGTGGCGAACGCATTGTCACCCCGATTCCGGTCAAGCCCGCCTTCAACAAGCAGGTAGAGAAAAGGAACCATGAGGTCAACGCCGTCATCGGGAACTTCGCTCCTTCGCTTGACAACACAGAGGAGCGTTTCGCGGCCATCCTGATGAGCAACATCATCGGCGGGCCGGCATCCAATTCCCTGCTGAACAGCCTATTACGGGAGAAAAACGGATGGGTTTACGGTGTCGAGTCGTCATATTCACAGTACACAGAATCAGGCATAATGACAATCAGTCTCGGGTGCGAGCGAAGCAACTTGGAAAAATGTCTGGATGCGATCTGGAAGGTTATCCGGAAGATGCAGGACGAGGAATATTCCTCCGTCAAGCTGAAGGCCGCGAAAAAGCAGTTCCTCGGCCAGCTCGCCATCAGCTCCGACAACGGTGAGTCCCAGTGCCTCTCGATGGGGAAAAGCCTCGTGTCGTTGGGAACCATATTCACGGACAGGCAGAACATTGAGGCGATCGAGGCGGTGACCTCCGAAGGCATAAGGAACGCAGCTTTGAGAATATTCAACCCTGAAAGCACCTCTTCCCTGATTTTCCTGTAGGCAAGGTGCGGCCACAAATCTTATGAATATGGAATCTCCGGCAGACAAATATCTTAGAGAACATTCCTCACGCCAGAGCGAGGCCCTGGACTGGATCGAGAAACAGACCAACATCCACACGAACTACCCTCGGATGCTGTCGGGGGCGGTCCAGGGTCGCCTGCTGACAATGCTGGTGGAGATCTCGAAGGCGAAACGCATCCTTGAGATCGGCGCGTTCACCGGCTATTCCGCCACCTGCATGGCCTACGGACTTCCGGAGGACGGCCACATCGACACCCTTGAGATCAACGACGAATTGGAGGATCTGATGCGCGAAGGCTGGTCAAGGGCCGGCGTGGCCGACAAGATCACCCTGCACATCGGGGACGCCTGCGAGACCCTTTCCACTCTTGAAGGCCCCTACGACATAGTCTACATGGATGCCAACAAGCGTGAATATGTCACCTACTACAATCTGGCCTTCGATCTTGTGAGGCCAGGCGGCCTCATCCTCGCCGACGATGTCCTCTGGGACGGCAAACTCTGGCAGGATCCCGTCCCGAAAGACAAGCAGACCCAAGGCATCATCGCCTTCAATGACCTCATAGTCAACGACCCCCGTGTAGAGTCCGTTCTCCTCCCCCTCCGCGACGGCCTCAACGTCATCCGGAAACTATAAGCTAGTCAACCAAGAGGATCATGACACCTCTCGGTTGACCGGCAACCTATATTTATCTCACACTGAAGGCGAAGACGCAGTGGCTGGTGTAGGTTTCACTCGGACGAAGGATGGCTGACAATCTCAACGTCATCATCATTTAGGCCTTATGACCTTGATGAAATCCTGTCGCTTCCCATTTTTGTATCCCACACAGTACGACACCATCTGATCCTTGTATCCCGCCATGAACCACGCATTCCCCTCTGGAGTCCAGACGCTGTCAAGTTGACTATCGACCTTGATTTTTTGGGCATTGGCATTCAGGACACTACTCAATAGTTTTTGTGTTTTAACAATCTCCATTCTATGTTGGATCAGAATACCGAATGTTATGAATTATGCCATCCTTTACTGACAAATACACAAAAGCATCCAAATGATTATAGAATATGGCATATTCAACAAAGCCATTCTCTGGTTTCAGCCAAGATGCCACTTTGGGTTTACCATATTTGAAGTTATCCAATTTTGACAGTTTATCTCCAACGCGTATCCCGTCAGTTATCCACAAAGTAAGGACTGAAAACTTATTCTCATTTATGGAAAAGCCACTAAAAGCCCCGTTATCCTGAAAATAGAAAACGTCTTGACCAACTTTATAATATTCGTCAATACTCGACTCCCCACCTTCTCCGGAATCACTTTGGGTATATTCCGTTGGTTTCCCGAACTTCGCCACAAACTGGTCGTAAGTCATCTTCTGACCAATCTTCACTCCTTCCACATCAATGCTTTTGGCTCTGAACTCATCATAGAAGTCCTGCGCACTAACCGTCACGTATAAAAACGCAACTGCACATATTGTCACTATCGTTTTAAATATATTCATGTTTTATTCACCTGATTGTAAAGTTCTATATACACTCATCTTTTATCTAAATCATATTGGATCCGAATAGCTTATGGAGCAAATTATGCCATTCTTTACCGAGAGGAACACAAGGCCATCCAAATAATTATAAAACAGTGTATATTTGACAACACCATCTTTCGGCTCGAGCCAAGATGCGACCTTGGGTTTCCCATACTTAAAGTTGTCCAGACTCGACAGTTTGTCGCCTACACGAACACCTCCAGAAATCCACAATGTAAGAACTGATAACCTTTTGTCCTTTATGGAAAATCCACAAAAATTCCCATTATTCCTAAAATAAAACACATCTTTCCCAACCCTGTAATATTCATCAAGAGTAGGAGTCCCCTCTTCTCCAGAATCAGAATCACTTTGAGTATATTCCGTTGGCTTCCCGAACTTAGCCACGAACTTGTCGTAAGTCATCTTCTGGCCGATCTTCACGCCTTCAACATCAAGACTTTTAGTCCTGAACTCATCCCAAAAATTCTGTGCGCTAACTGCCACGTATAAAAATGCTGTCAAGCATATTACCACTATTTTCTTAAACATATTCATTAAAGATATTATTTAATGATTACTAAAGTCTCGACAACCGAAGCAAGCACGATCAACACTGTCGGAGAGGACTTTGGCGACCATTTACTCGGACAGGGTGCTGAACACAGGTCGCCGGAGTCATCGTTTCGGTCTTATGACCTTGATGAAATCCTGCCGTTTCCCGTCCTTGTAACCCACGCAGTACGACACCATCCGGTCTTTGTACCCGGCCATGAACCACGCATTCCCTTCCGGAGTCCAGACGCTGTCAAGTTGGTTGTCAATCTCTGATTTTGTGGACACTCGCGTCCAAGTCCTGGCCCGATCGGTCGAGGCAAACATCTTTGAAGTCGAATTCAAACCTGGGACCAACACCTTTGTAAAAACGATGCTATCATATTGATAGATCCGGACTGGGGTATGATTGACAAAAGGTCCCCCATATTGTATTCTTGAATAAAAGTTTGCGACACCGTCAATAATTCTAAAATAGTCGGCGCTCCCGCCATTAGTCAGTCCAACAATATCATCTCCCCTAACAACATTGGTTATCATTTTAGAATCACTACTGATTGTATCAATAATCTGTCTCTCAGGGATAATTTCCAATATGGATTCACGCCTTCCGCCCACAGCGACAGTAATCTTATCAGAGGAGAAAGATGATACATAAAAATTGCCAAACGTATAACCACGCCACGTTTTACCAAGATCATTAGAAATTTGGATTGTGTGCTCAACATCGTATACGTCCTTTCCATCCACCTCTGTGACAGAACACAACTGAACCGCCAAAGAACTGTCCACAACCATCATATGCTCAACGTATGCATCAAAGACAAACAGTTCTTCCCAACTCTCTCCATAGTCTATGGATCGAAATATCTTGCCCGCATTGACTGTGGTTTTTCCGATTCGATCTTGATTAAGAGCCGAGCAATAGATAATATCATTGTCCACCAACACATTTTCACAAGTCCACTTCTTATCAAGGCTTGACAGCATCTCCCAATTGACACCATTGTCCACCGACAAAAAGAACGTATTGCAAGAATCGGTCATATTCCAAACTGACAACACCCACATATCATCAGAACAGATAGCCATTTCACAAGGGATATACCTGTCCCCGATTCCATTATCTACCGAATATGCGTCCAAAATCAAATAATCTTGCGTCGGCGCTTCCCTCTCACCAATCCGGATGTAGCAAGAGGAACACGCCAACACAAGAAAAACTAACACGAGATTTTTCCCATTATTCATTGTTTGACAAAGATTAATAATCTATTTCAAATCCATCCACTGTGTCATAGAAGTAGTTTATCACCTCTTCAAAGAGCAAGTCTCGAAGTTCATTGAAAGTCGCATTTTCTTCCTCTGACAATGAACTCCTAGTTTGAATATCTGTCTGGTAATAATCATACAAGACTTGCTTGATACCTCTCCAATTATCCATAATGAAAAAAGCATCATTCACACTTTCGTTTGGATGTCCTATATAGTAATTGATCTGAGCTTTGACAACCTCATATATCTGCTCTCTCCCTAATTTAGACGTAAGATCATTAAACTTAATAGTTGTGATAATTTTAAGCTTATCCATTACATTTAATTCCAAAAGACCTCCATCTATATATGCCTTCGGATGTGTCTTAAATGCAGCAGCCTCTAGACTATTTGGATCGTTTTCCAAATCGGGATTCGCTTGAACCAGTTTTTCTAACATTTCTTGTAAATTATACATCGTCTTATCAATCCATTTGTTACCTTGAATTGACATTTTTCCAGACTCTTTTAAAATCTTAAAACGGGAACAATACTCATAGCCATAACTAATGTAGTAAATGTCTTTCACTCGATTATTCGGATGTCTTTCCCAATAATCATTAAATCTCGCTTCATAATATTCAAGTTTGCCGAAAAGTTTAGAACAATCTTTTGGTTTTACCGTATTAGCACCAGAACCGCCGCCGCTATCCTTTGGCGGTCTGGTATTACCTCCACCTCCACTTCCTGCACCACCTCCGCCTCCTCCGTCCCAAGGATAGTCATCAATGCCGGTAGTGTCGGAAGGCGCTATCGAATCATTCCAGAAATCAAAGTCCGGGTTCTGCCACCATAGATCCGGAAAACAGTCACCATTGCAGTGTGAGGGGTTGATCGAATCATTATACTCCACTGTGTCTCCCGGAGCAGGACAACGGGTCTCTATTTGATGAGAATTCACTTTGAACACAGTGACCCCCTCCATGATCCTGTTGATGAACAATTTGTGTCTCTCCCAGGCTATCTCGGATTCTCTTTCACTGAAATAAACGCCATCGAGCTTTTCTCCTCCCGCATACTTCTCGATCTTTCTGAACTTGCCGCTCAAATCTGTATAGACAAGAAGCCCAGAAAAACCAGAGGATGGCCGGCTTCGCTTCAAGTCATCCTCCGGAATAGAGAAAACGATGCGGAGGGATGTACGTCCACTGTTGACATTCTTGGAGACCATCAAGTTTTGATCACATCTAACCAGTGTTCCATCCTCACCCTTAGAGGCATAATACCTGACTGATGACAACATTGGAACAACATAACTCTCCTCTCTTCCTTGAATGAAATGACATTCCGCCGCTTTCCACACCGGGACAACAATACCAGATTCCCACACAAAAGGAGAATCCGAAACGGTGACTTGATCGGAAATGTCTGAGATTCCGTCATATTCATCTGAGAAAACAGCCATGGCTTCCTCTATAGTGAAGTTTTGACAGGATTCTTCTGGGCCAACAGCCTCAGGTTTGTCGATCACAAGGAGGTCTCCGCAAGAGAACAGAACGCCAAGCGATATGCAAAAGGCTAATAGACACAATGGTCTTCGCATAATGATTGATTTCTTAGTCATTAGTGTTACTGTCGCAAATTTCGGAAGAAATATTGAAAAACACCAAATAAATGGTTTCACTTTTACATAATCCTATCATCCTCATTGGCAGCACATCAGAAGCGAAATCAAAATTAACAATCTCATTTTGGGCAAGATAAATCACTCATTATCAATATAATGCAAAATCAAGACAAACGGAAATCAAATCGCAATCAATTATCCACCAATGAATTTCAGTAAAAATAATCTAACTTTTAGAAGTGCCGATAGCCAGCGAGACGCAATATTCCACAAAAATCGAGGTAGTTAATGTTTTGACTAACTTTGGGGCAAGTCAAAAACTTTTCTCTTATTACTTTGACATCCAGACAATTACCCATGAATAGCGAATTCGCGCCAAATACTTGATCATTAATGACATATGTGGTGAGTCAGTCAACCGACATTTAATTACCATTATTTATCCGTATGGGGGAGACTGTCTTAAAGTATAATTACCATCTCCGAGGATTGAAAATTCGTTGCCGCCCCTGTATAGGGGTACAGACTTTTCAACTCTCGCCGAGACTTTTCAGACAGTCTGTGTGTGTGTGTG
>UQUJ01000062.1 GCA_900544195.1 uncultured Alistipes sp.
TTGAGCCCACTTGAAATAGTGCCATTTGCCACTTTTTACCCCTTACAGAAGTATCTGCGAGGCACATGTTCTTCAAAAAAACGACTTTTTCAAGTGGACTCATATTTATTAATTTACTATATCATCTAAGGGGTGGTGGCTTTCGATGCCATAGCCTTGGATATTCGCAAGAACAAAATTAGAACTTTTTTTCGGTTTTAGTAAGCGTTAAGTAATCCTTAGTAATCATTTTCGCGGAGTGGAGGTGTGTCGTGGCATTTAACTGTATGATAGTGAGAAGAATAATGGTTTTCGTGGTCGCAAAAGTCGCACCACGAAAATGGCTATTTCTTTGATAATTAGGTTGTTGTCTGCCACGCAAAAAATGGCTATCTTTGCAAGGTTGAATGGCTGTCCTGATTTGCCTGGAATGTTTTTCTGAAACGAAAGATGTTCAACTATCGACAGGCGGATCAAGATGCCTCCTGAATATTTATGAGTCTATATTCATTCTATAGGATATCGAAGCCCTCGGAGGAGAAGATTGCTCCGGAAAGGGTGGATGAGGAATATCGGCGCTTGCGGGGACACACATTCTGGGGCGTGACCGGGGCTTACGCTCTCTATTACGTCTGCCGGATGGCGATGAGCGTGGTGAAGCAGCCGTTGATTGACGAGGGAATATTCACGGCCGCGCAGCTTGGAATCATCGGCTCGGCTTTTTATTTTGTCTATGCTTTCGGCAAGTTCAGCAACGGATTCATAGCGGACTATTGCAACGTGTGCCGCTTTATGGCCACCGGGCTTCTGATCTCCACTGTGGTCAATCTGCTGATGGGTGCTTTGGGGCTGCTTCAAGGATGGGCCGGCACTTCCACGATGCTGCTGTTCATCGTGTTCGCTGTCGTCTGGGGAGTCAACGGTTTCTGTCAGTCGATGGGGGCCCCTCCGGGAGTCATCAGCCTTTCGCGCTGGTTTCCGCTTGACCGCCGCGGCACTTACTACAGCGTATTCAGTGCTACTCCATATTTGGGTAAATCCTTGTCAGTGTTTGTTTTAGGGCTTGTTGTCGGATGGATGGGCTGGGAGTGCGGATTCATTTTCTCCGCCATTGCGGGAGTCATCGGCTCAGTGATGATCTTTCTGATGGTCTCCGACACTCCCGAGAGCAAAGGTCTCCCTTCGGTTCAGAAACTGACCGGCGAGAAGCCTCAGAAAACGGACTCTATGCCTACCCGTGTACTTCAGAAGATGGTTGTCCGTCACCCGGGAATATGGATAATCGCTCTTTCGAGCGCTTTCGTGTACATCACCCAGCACGCCGTCAGCGAGTGGGGAGTGCTTTTCCTCCAGAAAGGCAAAGGTTTTTCCCTTGCAGGCGCCACTCAGATCATAGCGTTCTCTGAGGCTTTCGGAATAGCCGGAACCGTGCTCGCCGGCTGGCTTTCCGACAGGGTTTTCAAAGGGAACCGTTTCATTCCCGTGCTGGTTTCCGGTCTGCTTTGCCTGCTGTCGCTCGGAGCCTTCCTTTTCACCGGCGGAGGATATTCATTGAACATCGTCTATGTGTCGGTCTTTAGTCTGGCCATAGGTGTGGTCTATTGCACGGTCGCCGGCCTGATGGCGCTGGACATCGTGCCGCGCAAGGCCACAGGGGCGGCTCTAGGCATGGTCGGGCTGGCCAGCTATGCCGCCGCCGGAATCCAGAACATCGTCAGCGGTATAATGATAGACGGGAACGATTTCAATTTCGCCCCCGTCTCCGTCTTCTGGATTGCCGCCTGTCTCCTCAGCTTCCTTATCCCTGTCCTTTCTTGGAAATCTCTACGTCGGCGGTAGGGTAGATCAGATTTTAACCACGAGCCAGTGTGGACCGAAACGCTCGAACGAGGCGCGGTCCAGCATCTCCCGATCATCCGGGTGCGCGATGCTGATGAGGAGTTTGGCACGTTCCTGAAGCGACTTGCCGTACAGATTCACGGCACCATATTCGGTGACGATCCAGTGCGCGTCGGCGCGAGGTGTGACCACTCCCGCTCCTGGGTTCAGGAACGGAACAATCTTCGCCTTGCCCTTGTTTGTGCGGGAAGCGAAGGCAGTCATAGACACTCCACCCTCGGACATAGACGCGCCCTTGACAAAATCCAGCTGGCCGCCGGTCCCGGAGAATATCCTCGTTCCGATGGAGTCGGCGCAGATCTGCCCAGTCAGATCCACCTCCGTGGCTGAATTGATGGCCATCATATTCGGATTCTGGCAGATCACCCACGGATCGTTGACGTACTTGATGTCCTTCATCAGCACATCCGGATTGTGGTCGATGAATGAATATACTTCCTGAGAGCCCAACAGGAACGACGCCACGATCTTGCCATTGTCGATCTTCTTGTTCGCTCCGTTCACGACACCTTTCTTTATAAGGCGCAGGATCCCGTCCGCGAACATCTCTGTGTGCACACCAAGATTTTTGTGGTCAGCAAGTTGCGCGGCCAGAGCGTTCGGCAGGGCGCCGATTCCCATTTGGATGCAGGCTCCGTCCGGCACCAGTTCCGCGCAATTCTTTCCAATCAGCACCTCAGTCGGTGTCGGCTCGGCAAAATCCTTGGAAACCAGCGGAGTGTCATCCTTGACAAGGTAGTCGAAAGTGTCAATCGGCACGAGGTCTCCGTAGGCGAACGGCACGTGCGGATTCACGACAGCGATCTTCACACGGGCTGTCTCGATGGCCGCCAGCGAGCAATCCACCGAAGTCCCCAGTGACACCATTCCGTTCTCGTCCGGAGTGGACACCTGCACCAAAGCGGCTCCCAACTTGATGGCACCGCAGCGGTAAAGCTTTTGAGACTCACCCAGATGCACCGGCAGATAGTCCGCGTACCCGGAATTCACGTTCGGGCGCACGTTAGGACCTACAAAGAACCCCTGCTCAAAAAAGATCCCTGAATATTTCGGATCTGAATATGGAGCCGGCCCTTCGGTGTGGAAGTGGTGGAAATGCAGATCCACGACCTCACCGGCCTCAGCCCTGCGCACAAGCGCGTCAACAAGAATATGCGGCACGCTCGCCACGCTGCTTAAATGAATATGATCGCCCGACTTTATGGCTTTCACCGCTTCGTCGGCGGAAACGTAATGAATTTCTTTCATTGACATTAATATGTTTGCGGCGGCAAAGATAGTGCTTTTGAGAGTATATTCAAATTCCTGGTACGATAGCCACTTCCGTGGTCTGTCCGTTTCGGGTGTGGAAAGGGTGGTTTTTCACCCGGTAGTGTTGATTTTTCCGGTTTCGGGTGAGAAAGACGGTGTTTTGCACCCGAAGCACTGAAGCGCTGTAGGAAACGCTGTGTGCATATTCAAAGATTTTAGTAATTTTGCAGGATATGATTAATAAGGAAAAGAAATTAAAGGCGTTCGAGCGGGCGTTGGAGGTGATGGACAGGCTTCGCGCCGAATGTCCGTGGAATCATGCGCAGACCATCGACACCCTCAGGCCTATGACGGTCGAGGAGGTATATGAGCTCAGTGACGCCGTGATGAAGAAGGATGACGCGGCTCTTGAGAAAGAACTCGGAGACGTGTTCCTTCACGTGATATTCTACGCCAGGATTGCCGAAGAGGAAGGTCGCTACGACATCGCTGACGTGATGGACAAACTCTGCGAGAAGATGATCTACCGTCATCCTCACGTGTTCTCCAACACCAAGGTGGCAGACGCAGAGCAGGTGTCCGAGAACTGGGAGATGCTCAAGGCCAAGGAGAAAGGAGGCAACAAGCGCATCCTTTCCGGGATTCCGGACGCGATGCCGCCGATCCTGAAGGCTTTCTCGATGCAGGACAAGGCACGTGGTGTGGGCTTTGACTGGGAGGAGAAACGTCAGGTCTGGGACAAAGTCAAGGAGGAACAGGCTGAGCTTCAGGCTGAGATGGACGCTATGGATTCCGCCGTGACGGAGGATGAGCGCAAGGCTGCCATTGACCGTGCCGAGGAGGAGCTAGGTGACTTCATGTTCGCCACGATTAACGCCGCAAGGCTTTACGGCCTCAATCCTGACACGGCTCTCAATCGTGCCTGCGACAAGTTCCGCCGTCGCTTCACCTACCTTGAGGAGAACACGATCCGCAAAGGCCGGAATCTCCACGACATGACTCTCTCCGAGATGGACGAGATTTGGGACGAAGGAAAGACCAAAGGCTTGTAATAGCTGTTATTCAGTGAATTAAAGATCGCTGGATCTTGCTTTTGGCAATGAGAGTGACCTTTGAGGCTAAACTTTGAAGGTTCAGATTTGTCCAAAAGAAGACATTTTCTTAAATTTGTGGATGTCTTCCTGAGAAGGAAGTATTGTAGAATGGATACTTATGCCTGATTATAAAGTAGTTGAGGTTGTGAGCAGAAGGGATCTGATGAAATTCATCAAGTTCCCTGACAAGTTGTACAAAGACTGCCCTCAATATGTCCCCGCTATTCACAGCGACCAAGTCAAGTCTCTGACCAAAGTTTCCACCCTGTCCTATTGCAAGAGGAAAATGTGGATGGTCATGGACGGGAAAACCGTTGTCGGCCGCATCTGCGGAATGATCAACCCTCGTTACAACGCGCTCTATGGCAAGAAGAGAGCCCGTTTCGGATGGTTCGACACAATCGATGACTTTGAGGTCGCGAAGCTTCTTCTCGGCACTGCCGAGACATGGGCGAAGGAGAACGGGATGAACGAGATCCATGGCCCTTTGTACTATAACACTCTTGGAAAGCAGGGCATGCTCATTGAGGGCTACGAGAACATCCCGCCTTTCAACTGTCTGTACAACTATCCTTACTACAATGACTTTGTCACGGCTCTGGGCTACAAGAAGGAATGTGATTGGGTGCAGTACAAGATCGCTGCTGACCAGCCTCTTCAGGAAAAGATCACGAGGATCGCCGGACTTCTCAAGCAGAGGTACAATCTGCATGAGGGCAGCCTGAACAAGCTCAAGAAGGACAAGAAGATGGTCAGGTACTTCTTCGATGTTTATAACGAGAGCTTCGCGAAGTCGGTTTACAATTTCATCCCTTTCACAAAGGAGGAGATTGACGAGGAGGCGAAAGAGGTGCTCAGCTATATCTCTGACAAGACGAGCAGTATAATATTCGATGACAATGAGGAGCTTGTGGGATTCGGAATCACTTTCCCGACCATTTCCCCGGCGCTCCAGAAGGCAAAGGGGCATCTGTTTCCGTTCGGTTGGTTCCATCTGTTGAAGGCGATGTTCAAGTACGACACCGTGGATTTGATGATCAACGGAGCCACTCCTAAGTGGCAGAACACGGGGGTCTCGTCGATCTACCATTGCGCGATGTCGGAGAAATACCGCAAGGCCGGCACGAAGTGGGCGATCACGAATCCGCAGATTGAATCCAACGGTGCGGTCAACGTGTGGGGCAAGTACGAGCATGAGCTGTTCATGCGCCGCCGCTGCTACCTCAAGTCGATTTAGGAATATACCCGCTCGGTCACTGAGCCTGTCGAAGTGACCGGACGGTCAAGAGCTTCAGAGAGACAGCAAGAAGGCAAATCTTTGCCCCGGTCACCGAGCCTGTCGAAGTGACCGAAGGTCAAGAGACCGGAATTGAAGAAAAATTAACCATTGAATATGGCAGAGAATACATTAGTCGATAAGATCCTGGCTCTCCAGGACAAATACGAGTCGCTTCAGAAGCAGCTTGCTGACCCTGAGGTGATCGCTGACATGAAGAGATACGTCCAGCTCAACAAGGACTATAAAGAGTTGGAACCGATCATAAAGGCAGGCCTTGAGTACAAGAAGATGGTCGATGAGCTGGCCGAGGCCAAGGACATCATGATCAACGAGAAGGACGAGGACCTTCGCGACATGGCGAAGGCCGAGATCGCCGAGATCGAGCCGAAGATTCCGGAGATGGAGGAGCAGATCAAGATTCTCCTGATTCCGGCTGATCCGGATGACAGCAAGAACGCCATCATAGAGATCCGCGGCGGCACAGGTGGTGACGAGGCCGCCATCTTCGCGGGAGACCTTTTCAGGATGTACTCCAAGTACGCCGAGAAGCGCGGCTGGAAGCTGGAGGTCAATGATGAGACCCCGGGTACAGCTGGTGGCTACAAGCAGATTGTCTTC
Source organism: uncultured Alistipes sp. (assembly GCA_900544195.1). Classification (GTDB taxonomy): domain Bacteria; phylum Bacteroidota; class Bacteroidia; order Bacteroidales; family UBA932; genus Cryptobacteroides. The sequence continues at coordinate 6,121 of UQUJ01000062.1, forward strand.
AAGCTTTCTTCCAACGATGAGGGTGTCTATGGAATCATGAAATATGAGTCCGGAGTGCACCGCGTTCAAAGAGTCCCTCAGACCGAGACTCAGGGCCGAATCCAGACCTCGGCGGCTTCCGTGGCCGTTTTCCCTGAGGCCGGAGAGTTCGATGTAGACCTTAAATGGGATGACATCCGTCTGGATCTGTTCTGCTCGTCAGGCCCTGGTGGCCAGGGAGTAAACACGACATATTCAGCCGTGCGTCTGACCCACCTTCCGACAGGTCTGGTCGTGCAGTGTCAGGAGGAGCGTTCCCAGCTAAAGAACAAGGACCGCGCTTTCGAGGAACTCCGTACCCGTCTCTACAACCTTGAGCATCAGAAGTATCTCGACGAGATCGGCGCGAAGCGAAAGACCATGGTTTCCACAGGTGACCGTTCCGCCAAAATCCGTACATACAACTACCCTCAGGGCCGTGTGACCGACCACCGTATCAACTGGTCGATGTACAACCTCCCTGTCTTTATGGACGGTGACATCCAGGAGTGCATCAACCAGCTACAGATCGCAGAGAACGCCGAGCGTCTGAAAGAGGCCGGCGAATAGTGCCGTGGCACTTAAGTGCTTTATAATCAATAATAAAAGCAAACTCGTGGTTCTGATTTCAGTACCACGAGTTTGCTTATTGTATTGATAATAAGATTGTTGTCTGCCATGTTGGTAAAAAGCCGATTGCCGGGTAGGCAGACTCGGTAATCTACTTCACGATTCCGTTGTACTGCTCACAGACATTGTGGTAACTCTCAAGGTTGCCGATGTCATAGCGGTGGCCCGGCATCTCCATGGCGTGCACGGGAACCTGTGTGGCCAGCCATGCGATGTAGCTGCCCGGGGCGTCTGTGCCGCAACCTGCCGAGATTCCGGAAGGGATCAAACGCGCGTCCTTGCGGGTGTAGAAATAGAACGGGGGACAGCACCAATGCGAGCGAGGCTCTGACGGCTTCTCCTCCATGCTGAGTATCAAATCCTCATCGTTCACTTCCACGACACCGCATTTGCGGAGCCGCTGCTCCGAAGGCTCGAAGAAACGCATGATGCAGGACGTGCCTTTCGCGCGGGCATATTCAATGAACCTCACAAGACTGAAATCCAGAACATTGTCTCCTGCGATGACGAGCATGTCATCATCGAGCCCCAGAGAGTCGATCGCGAACTGGATGTCACGCACGGCCCCCAGACGTGTATCGTTCGTGGAGGTTCCGTCATCCACCACAGTGATCTTGTCGTCAGGACGTCCGGCTGCCCATTCGGCGAAATGTCCGGCGAACTTATGGTTGGAGATGACGACATATTCATCAACCGCTCCGGAAGTCTTGATGTCATCGATCAGCCAGTCCAGAATGGCTTTGTCCCGGACTTTAAGCAGCGGTTTCGGAAAATTCTCCGTCAGCGGGTAGAGCCTCGTGGCATAACCCGCGGCAAGTATCAGGCATTTCATATCTTCACACCGTCAGCGCTGTGGCAGATGCATGCGGAGTAGTGTCCCTTAAGTTCCGGGAATGCCGCAAGATACTCTGTCTCGACTTTTTTGAATATGTCTTCCCGGAACGCCGGGTCGATGATCGCCATGCAGCATCCCTTGAATCCCGCTCCGCTGAAACGTCCGCCGTAGATGCCTTCGGTCTGGGTCATGATCTCGTAGATCTTCTTGAGTTCCGGCGAGCCTGTCTCCCATTTCTCGATGGAAGACTTGCCGCTCTCGAAGCTGAGGCGGCCGAATTCCTCAAGATTCCCGCTTCTCCAGGCCTCGGCTCCGCGCTGCACACGGTCATATTCCCCGTACCAGTGCTCGGCACGTCTGCGCCAAGTTTCCGGCAGACGGTCAGCGAACCTGTGGAACACCTCGACCGGAACGTCACGTAGGTTGGTCTCCCCGAACTTGCCGTATTCCATTCCGGCGTAGGCTTTTAGGGCGTAGGCCGCACTGCGGCATTCGTCCACACGCATGTTGAACTTGCTGCCGGCAAGGGTACGCTCGACACCGCTGAAAAAAATCGCGATCTCGTAAGGCTTCATGGCCGTGGATGTCGGGATGAGCTCGTAGCTGTCATCCTTGGTGTCAAGGTAGAGCAGGTGATCTTTTTTAGAATACACCTCGCAGCTTTGGTCCAGCTTTCCGCATGAGACTCCGACATAGTCGTTCTCCGCGGCCATCTCGGTCTTGATCAGCTCGACATCCGAGAGGTGGATCCCATTGACCGTGCACAGAGCCTTCAGGAAAGCTATCGTGACGGCTGCCGATGAGGAAAGTCCTCCGATTGGAAGCGATCCCTCGATCACTCCGCTGAGACCGACACGGAGTGGGTACTTGGCTCCAAGTTTGAGTGTCGCCCCGCGCAGGTAGTCGGCCCAGTCGCCCTGTTTGGTCTCAGGCACCGAGTTCACATGCCACTGTGCGCGTTTCTCGAACTGGAGCGATGAAAACTCAATGACTCCGTTCTGCTTTGGAGCGAAGGCGATGTGGATTCCCTTGTCAATGGCCAGACCGGTCACCTTGCCGAGCTGGTGGTCGGAGTGTGCGCCCAGAGGGCAGACACGATACGGACAGAACGAGAGCCCTTCCGGCTCCCGTCTGTACGTTTCCCTGAATTTCTGTTCACAAGTCATGGCTCTACAGTCTTGCCTGAAGAGCCTTTCCCTGCTCCTCGTAGCCAGGCTTGCCCAGAAGCGCGAACATGTTCTTCTTGTAAGCTTCCACACCTGGCTGGTTGAACGGATTCACGCCGAGGACATAGGCGCTGACTCCGCAGGCATATTCAAAGAAATAGAACAGGCCGCCGAGGTTGAATGCGTTGATTTTCTCGATTGATACTTCCAGCTGAGGTACTCCGCCGTCGATGTGTGCGAGCTTTGTTCCGAGCTGTGCCATGGCGTTGCAGTGTTCCACGTGCTGACCTGCAAGGTAGTTGAGCTGGTCAAGATTCTGCTCGTCGCTGCCGATGACTACCTCGCGGTTGCTCTTCTCGATGTTCACGACGGTCTCGAACACTACCCTGTCACCGTCCTGGATGAACTGTCCCATAGAATGGAGGTCGGTGGTGAAGTTCACTGAAGCCGGGAATATTCCCTTGAGATCCTTGCCCTCGGACTCGCCGTAAAGCTGCTTCCACCACTCTCCAAGGTACTGGAACTTAGGATTGTAAGCCACCAGAATCTCGACTTTCTTTCCAAGTTTAGAATATAGGAGGTTCCTCATCGCGGCGTACTGCACGGCTGGGTTCTCCTCACCTTTGACAGCAAGAGCCTTCTCCATCTCGGCGGCTCCGGCAAGCATCTCACGTACATCGAATCCGGCGAGAACGATAGGCAGGAGTCCGACAGGAGTGAGAACTGAGAAACGGCCTCCGACATTGTCCGGAACGACGAATGTCTTGTAGCCTTCCTGTGTGGAGAGGGTTTTGAGGGCACCCTTGTGGGCGTCTGTGATGGCGACGATCCTTTCGGATGCGTCAGTGTAGTTCTTCTCGATGTGTTCCTTCACGATTCTGAAGGCTACAGCCGGCTCGGTGGTGGTGCCGGACTTGGAGATCACGACAGTGGCGACATTTCTTTCTGCCACGAGGTCCATCAGCTCGGCGAGATATTCCTCTGAAAGGTTATTGCCGGCGAAGACAACCTCCGGGGCCTCTTTGGCGCCGCCAAGCTGCTTGGCGAAATTGTGTGAAAGAGCTTCGATTGCGCAGCGGGCTCCAAGATAGGATCCGCCGATGCCGATCACAACGACCAGATTGACGCCCTTGGCTTTCCAGCAGTCACGCACAGCCTCGCAATCGGCGATGAGGGTCTCAGGGGTCTGGGAAGGCAGATGCTTCCAACCGAGGAAGTCATTGCCAGCGCCAGTCTCATTTTCAAGTACATCAAAAGCGGCAAGGGCCTTTTCGACATATTCCTTGTAATCCGCGTCCTCAACGAAGGAGGAGCATCCTCCCAAATTGACTTTGACCATATTTCTTCTAAAAATTAAATGTTTATAATTCATTGTTTGCCAAGTCACAAAAATAGCCATTTTCCTCAAAAATTCCGCAATTATTCTATGAATATGTAACATGAAAAAAATAAGTTGCCTCAGACTAAGAGACTATTTTCGAGGATAGATCTTTTTTCGAAGAAGGAGTGTGCCGGTGGCACAGGACAGATGAAAAAAGATATAGACCGAAAAGATTCCTTAAGATGATGCAGGTTATTTTTTGAAGGTTACTATATGCGCGTCAATCGGCATTTGCGTGTGGTTGATCGCTGAGTTGTCTTCCATGTCTTGAAATTACGGTAGGTTTTGGTTATTTTTGTGAAACGCAAATAACGCAAAGGAATGAAGGAATATATTCAAGAAAACAGGGAGCGGTTCTTTGAGGAGCTGTTCTCTCTCCTGCGGATTCCGTCCATCAGCGCGAAGCAGGATCACAAGAAGGACATGGTGCGCTGTGCCGAGAGGTTGAAGGAACTGCTTCTGGAGGCTGGTGCCGATGAGGCCGGGGTCTATCCGAGCAAGGGCAATCCAGTGGTGTTCGGCAAGAAGATCATCAATCCGGAATGGAAAACCGTGATGGTTTACGGCCACTATGACGTGCAGCCGCCGGAGCCGCTTGAAAAGTGGCACACGGATCCGTTCGAGCCGGTGATCAAGCAGGACCCGACCGGTCAGGAGGCCATCTATGCCCGTGGAGCCAACGATGACAAAGGACAGCTATTCATGCACATCAAGGCTTTTGAATATCTCCTCCGCAGCGGAAAGTTGCGCCACAATGTGAAGTTCATCTTCGAGGGCGAGGAGGAGATCGGCAGCCCGTCCCTTCCGGCATGGGTCAAGGATCACAAGAAGTGGCTGGGAGCTGATGTGGTCCTGGTTTCGGACACGACGATGATCTCAGATAAGGTTCCTTCGATCAATTGCGGAATGAGGGGATTGGCCTATTTGGAGGTGACGCTGACGGGGCCGGACAAGGATCTGCACTCCGGGCATTACGGTGGCACGGTCGCCAATCCTATCCAGACGCTTTGCGATCTGATCTCCGGACTGATCGACAAGGACGGTCGTGTCACAATCCCGGGATTCTATGACGATGTAGTGGAACTTTCCAGAAAGGACAGGGCGCAGCTTGCAAGGGCTCCGTTCAATCTCAAGGAGTTTGAGGAGTCTGTGGGAGTCAAGGCCTTGCGTGGCGAGAAGGGTTACACTCCGCTTGAGAGAATCGGCATAAGGCCTTGCCTGGATGTGTGCGGAATCTGGGGTGGATACATCGGAGAGGGTGCCAAGACGGTTCTTCCGTCCGTAGCCCACGCCAAGATCTCGATGCGTCTCGTGCCGAATCAGGAGAGTGCCAAGATCACGAGGATATTCAAGAAACATCTGGAGAGGATCGCTCCGAAATATTGCCGCATAGAGGTCAAGCCGTGCGAGGGTGGGGAAGGGTTCCTCATTCCGATCTCGTCACCGGCGTTCCAGGCGGCTTCCAAGGCTATGGAGGAGGTCTATGGTATCAAGCCGGTTCCAAGCCGAGGCGGTGGAAGCATTGCCGTGCTGGCTGACATGCAGAAGATCCTCGGAGTTGATCCGCTGCTGATGGGCTTTGGCCTTGAAAGAGACACAATCCATTCTCCGAACGAAAGTTATCTCTTAAGGCAGTTCTTCGCAGGGATGGAGTCCATCGCCAAGTTTTATGAATATTACGAATAGCTTGTCGAAGCGACATTAGAACAACAAGAATGACAACAACAGAACTATATTCCCAAATAAAGAAAAAAGGTTCGATGCTCTGCGTCGGCCTTGACACTGATTTCTCCAAGATTCCGGAGTGTGTGAAGGCGGGCAGGGCGGTTGGAGAGGCCGTGTTGGAGTTCAACAAGCGCATCATTGACGCCACCTCCCCACATTGCGTCGCTTTCAAACCGAATCTCGCTTTCTATGAGTGCCTCGGAGTGGATGGTATGGCTATCCTTGACAAGACCGTCGATTATATTCGTTCAAACCATCCGGAGCAGTTCATCATAGCGGACGCGAAGAGGGGAGACATCGGCAACACCGCCAAGATGTACGCCAAAAGCCTCTTCGAGACCTTCGACTTTGACGCTGTCACCCTTTCCCCTTACATGGGCAGCGAGACGGTCACCCCTTTCCTTGAATATCCCGGCCGCTACGCCATCGTGGTGGCTCTGTCCTCCAACCCGTCCTCCGTCGATTTCCAGACCGCCGAGAAAGGCGGCAAACCCCTCTATCAGGTCGTGATGGAAAAGATGATGGAAATCTCCTCGCCGGAGAACATGATGTTTGTGGTTGGCGCGACCAAGGCCGACAAACTGAAGGAGATCAGACAGTTCAGCCCTGACAATTTCTTCCTTGTCCCCGGTGTCGGAGCGCAAGGCGGAAGTGCCGGGGAGGTGATCGCCAACGGTGCCAATTCAAGAGGTGGCCTTCTGATTAACTCCTCCCGTGGAGTCCTCTACGCTTCTTCCGGCGAGGATTTCGCCGAGGCCGCCGCTGCCGTCGCCGCTCGCACGGCAGTTATTTGACAAATTAAGTAATCATTAAAGAGTCCACTTGAAAAAGTCGTTTTTGAAAAAAAACATGTGCCTCGCAGATCCTTCTGTAAGGGGTAAAAAGAGGCAAATGGCACTTTTTCAAGTGGGCTCATAGATGGATTACGAAGATTTATTATATTCGCCGAAAATTGGTGGAAAAAATAGAACGAGGGGTAAAGCGGACACCTTTCAGGCGAGTCTTGGTTCACAGACGAAGATACCCTGATACCTGTGATAGTGAGTTTTGACTTTCACTTTTTGCCATTGCAAAAGCGCGTGTGGGCTTTTACTTCGACAATTCGATGATACTCCACATTAATGGGTATCTCGAGTTGAGCGTGTGATGTTCTTTTCTTGTACATATATGTTATCAGAGAGTGTAAAAGAACTAGCGGCTTCCCCTCAAAGTACACCCCTCGGTTAAATCTATAAAAAAAATCAGGCATCCATTTAGGGATAGATGGGCTCATCCTGACAAGTACATGCCGGAACTATTGGAAACAAAGGTATATCAGTTGGGACAGGCGTTGTATGAACATATGGGAGCGGTGAGATTCAGAAAATTCATCTCGACATTGCCTCGAGTCGAGCAAGCTGTTTTGAAAGGTAGTCAAAAGACAAAGAAACAATAGTCAGCAGAACAACTCTTCCAGCGTGACCTCACTCTGCACAATGTCGCTGTGAGAGTTTGGCTTGATGCCTTTGGCGGTGATGAGGGTGAGGAAGACGGACTTGCGGGTGTTGGTCTCGGAGCGGAAGGTGTCGAGGCGTGCGGAGAGTCTCTGCTCTTCGGCGAGTGAGATCTCGAATTTGTCCTTGCTGTACTTCATCTCACAAAGGTTGATTGTCTCGTCCTTGCGGTCAATCAAAAGGTCGATCTGAACGCCTTTCTTTGATTCGTCTCCCTTGCCTCGCCAGGAACAGGCCAACGTTTGGACGCCTGAGATGCCGAGAGCCATCTTGATCTGCTTCAGATGGCAAAGGCAGAGCATCTCGAATGAGAGGCCGCACCAGATGTTGTGCAGCGGGCTGTTGACGGAGGTTGTCCAGAAGTGCTCATCCTGATAGCTGTTTTTCTCTATGAACCTGAAATAGAATAAGGTGTAGAAATCAATCAATTGATAGAGCGAGGAACTGTCCAGTCTTTTCCTGTTCTGCGACACGTTGCTGCCGAATGGGGAATATTTCCTTATGAAACCGCAGTTCTCAAGTTCTTCAAGGACCGTGCTGAACGCTCCGTTGTCCGTCAGACCTGTGACGGCAATGATTTCCTTCCGTGTCAGCCCTATCCCTTTTGTGGAGAGGTCTGTGATGACTTTTATGTGAGGGCCGGCGTTCTTGAACAATGCCTGATAAAGGTCGCTGAACTCATCCTTCAACTCGGCATTCGGGGAGAAGAAAAGAGCGTCAATGTTCTCCACGAACTGCCTTTGGTTGCCCCTGAACGAGAACACCATCGGGACGCTTCTCGCATAGACCTCTTCGCCCAGTCCGTAGAAATACAGTTCGTCGAAGTTCAGCACCCTGGCGTTGCCATAGCGGATGAGGCGGTTGAATATTTCGTAGCCTTCCGGGGTGAAATATTCATAGAGCGATTCATCCGCTCCGCTGGTGACACCTTTGCACACCTTGTGTACAATGTCTTCATATTCAGAAGAAAAGACAATTGGAGTGAGACCTCCTCGGGCGGAGTCAGGCTCCGTCTGGAATTCTTCCCTTGCCACCACGTCCAGCACTTTCTTCTTGACGGCGGAGAAATCGATTTTCCTCGCTGATGATTCGGATGCTGTAGCGGTTACGGCTGGACCGGAGTGAGTCTTCGCAGATCGTGTCCCGCCGTCGGTGTCCTCTGCTTCCGGAGCCAGTGCCTTCTCGACGAGGCTTACCTCCCTGAACAGATGTTGGAGATGTGCCGGCGTGATTTCGTACTTGATTCTGTATTGGTCGATCTTTGAGTCCGGCCTTGCCTCCACGAATCCTTTTCCGTCCTTGGCAGACAGCACCTTGCTCCAAGTCTTTCCGTCAAAGAATTTATAGTCAATGTTTTTGACAGGCTTCCCGTCGAAAGTGAATGTCAACTCCACAATCCCTTTGTCGTAAATGTCCTGCCGGTCGAACTCCACATTCAGCCCTTTCAGGATCGTCTCTCGTCTGCTTTTCGCCTCGGCGATCGCCACGACATCGGGGGAGGGAAGGCTGCGCATCAGAGTCTCGGCCCAGGAATAGTAGCGCAGCGCCACGTCTATCTGGCATTTTCTGTCAGCCGTGGAAGCGATGGAAAGCATCTCCTTGGCCTTGTTCCTTCTCCCTTCGAAGATCCGCGTAATGATGCCCGATGGCATCAAAGAAATAAGTTCTGAAAAAACCTTTGTTCATCGTGTGAGGATATTACTATTGTGCTTTTTGATGGGAACTGTTGAATGTATAAGTTATGTAATGTCTAAATTGACGAAATCGTTCGTGTCACCCGGAATTTCGGAACCATCTTATTCTCTTCGTGCCAGTATAAGATAATGGTTTTCGATCGGTTCCCCTCGGTTTCTGGTTCCCATTCCAGGCATAGCAATGCCATCCTTTTTTGCCATCCAGAGTTTGCTTTAGCATAATAATAGGTTCATGTTTGCCGAGCCATTTGAAAAAGTCAGAGTCTGATTCAACGTGATCTTACGAATCGCTTTCATGGCATAGTGCTTCTGGTGTGGCTAGGGGCTGGATGCCCCTGAAAAAGTAGCCTGACAAGGAGGGGGATTTTCAGTGAATATGCCGCCTGAGTGTGGTACAGAGGCGGCAAGGCTGAAAGTGTTTTGTAAAATCCGGATAGGCGGCTCAGCAGGCGTTATTACGAAATGCCGCTAGGATCAAGCTTGGATAACTATACGTAAAAAACGTAATGTTAATTGCGTATTATGGGCTGATATACTATCTTTGTCAAGATTGAATAATATACTATGCTAAAGAATCCATTCGTTACTTATGGTTATGAGGGTCCGGAATATTTCTGTGACCGTGTACAAGAGACCGAATCTTTGACGGGACTGCTTCAGAACGGGAATAATGTGGTGTTGATGTCACCACGCAGGATGGGAAAGACCGGACTCCTGATGCACAGCTTCGGTCAGGCGGAGGTTGCGGAAGAGTACAACACTTTTCTGATTGACATCTATGCGACAAGCAATCTGCAGGATCTTGTGTTCTCTATGGGCAAGGCGATACTGTCGCAGTTGATGCCTCGTGGCCAGAAAGCGTTGTCCCGGTTTGTGAAGACGGTGTCGTCTTTGCGTCCTGTGATGTCTGTGGACATTATGGGAAATCCAAATTGGAGCATAGAACCGTCACGCTCTGAGGAACCGTCATATTCCTTGGATCAAATATTCAAGTACCTCAGTGAATCTGACAGGCCGAATATTGTCGCCATAGATGAGTTCCAACAGATCGTGTTTTATCCGGAAAAGAATGTCGAGGCGGTGTTGCGTACACTTATTCAGAGGTGTAAAAACACTGTATGGGTGTTTTCGGGATCATCAAGGCACCTTCTTTCGGAAATGTTCATATCGCCTGCAAGGCCATTCTATGCTTCGACGACGGCAATGAGCCTGGAGAGCCTTCCTTGTGATGCATACGCCGATTTCTCACAGTCGTTGTTTGGTCGATATGGCAAGAGTGTCGAGCGTGAAGTTCCCGAATATGTTTACAAAAAGTTTGAAGGCGTGACCTGGTTTATGCAGCGGGTAATGAATAGGTTGTTTTCTGACACGCCGGAAGGCGCGGACTGCACACTGAATATGGTTGATGTCGCTGTTAAAAGCATAATCGATGAGAACAGCAGCGTATACAGTGATCTTCTTTATCAGTTGACCGGAAGGCAAAAGGAACTCCTTATGGCAATCAACAGAGAGAAGAAGGCCACTGCGATAACCAGCGGAAAGTTTGTGAAGAAATATGCGCTTCAGAGTCCTTCGACCGTTCAGACTGCCATCAAGTCACTGGTTGACCGGCAGATCGTGACCAAAGACAAGGGCGTGTACGAAGTGTATGACAAATTTTTCTCAATGTGGTTGGAGACGCACATGTGGTAAAATTCGAGAGTGGGGGGGACTCTGTGGTTTTTAGTCCGATTATTCCATGGCGAAACTCATCTCTTTGCAAACCACGGCCGTGAGTCGATGCCACAGACAAAAAGTACCCGGGGCAAATGAAGGCATCTTGCACCCGGGTACATTGTTTTCCCTTGTCGTGGCGTCGTGGGAGACATCGTCGTTCTCCCATGCCGTGATGCTCTCGTCACTGAGTTTGAACTCGAAGTCTCCCGGGGCTTTCTTGTTGACGGTGATCGTGAAGTTGTGCTGCTTGGAAGCGGTGAAAGTCATCGCCTCGCTTCTGCTGAACTTATATGAGACACCTGCCACGGTGACGCTGATCACAGGTGTCCCGGCGGCGATCTCCTGCGGCACTACCACGGCTCTGAAATCCTCACCGTGCCTGTAAGGAATTATGCCTGTGCCTCCGGCTTCGCCGGTAGCCGTGACAACACCGGTTGCCAGATTGACGGTTGCGTTCCTCTTGGTGTTCAGAATCAAGGCCTCCTTGCTGGCTGCGGCCCATTCCTCGTCGGAGAATCCGGTGCCTTTCACGAGGGACAACCTGACTCCAGCCATCATGTGGGCGAAAGACAGTCTGACAATCCTGTCGGTCGGAGCGGCGTTCCCGGCCTTTCCCCACAGAAAGTCGGATGCCTCGTAACCGCCTAACTTGCCGTTCATGGCTTCGGTGCTCTGATCCTTCCGAGCCTCGAAGGCATATTCATTGACATTCTCGACCGAGGTGTAAGGGTAGTAGCATTAGAAATCCGCCTTGGTGGTCGCGTCAAACCAGTAGATCTCGTTCCCAGCGTTCCATTTCGTGCCGTCGAAAGTGAATTTGCAGTTGTCCACATGGTTTCCGCTGGCCTGAAGATTCTTAGGCTCATTGACAACGAACAGCCCGACTTTGTCGCTGGTCTCGAACGCATAGTCTGTCGCCTGGTCATGGTTGTGGCGATCTGGATAGGGACCAATTCGGGTTCCGGTTTCGGCTCTGGGGTCGGTGAAGGCTCCTCTGTCTTTTTGCAGGACGCCAGAACAGCCAGCGTCATGAGGATCAACGCGAGTTTTTTCATTGCTTTATTCAAATAAGTGTTAGTATGTAAAAATCGTAGAATTGACCTATGTCATTACCAACTGCAAAGTTGGCGGTAAAAATCGATAGTGCCAAGTTCATTTAGAAGCTGTTTTGAATTGTTTGTTTGAAGGTTAAGAGCAAGCTCTTTCCCTG
>UQUJ01000063.1 GCA_900544195.1 uncultured Alistipes sp.
AAAAGAAATATAGACCATAAAGATATACAAATTGTTCAAGTTATTTTTTAATGATCGCTTAGCGTCTTTCCGCAAGGAAAATGCCAAGCGGAAATAAAGTCAAAGAATAACGACATTATGACAATAGGCGACATAGATCTTGGAGTAAGGCCAGTGCTTCTGGCTCCGATGGAGGATGTGACAGACGCTTCCTTCAGAGGGATATGCAGGGAGCAGGGAGCGGACATGGTCTACACTGAGTTCATTCCGTCCGAAGGGCTGATCAGGGACGCTAAAAAGGCCTACGCCAAACTCAAGACCACCGACGCGGAGGCTCCGATAGGCATCCAGATCTACGGCAGCGACCCGGACGCGATGGTGGAGGCCGCGAGAATGGCTGACCATGCGGACGAACTTGTCGGAGGGCACGGATGCGACGTGATCGACATCAATTTCGGCTGCCCTGTCAGCAAGATCGCGGGCCGGGGAGCCGGATCGGGGATGATGAAGGACCCAGACAAGATGGTGATGATCACGAAACGGATCGTCGAGGCCGTCGGCAAGCCGGTCACGGTCAAGACCCGCCTCGGCTGGGACGAGAGCAGCAAGATCATCGTGGAACTGGCCGAAAGGCTCCAGGACACCGGCGTCAAGGCACTCACGATCCACGGGCGGACCCGCTGCCAGATGTACAAGGGAGAGGCTGACTGGACCCTCATCGGAGAGGTCAAGCGGAACCCGAGGATGCATATTCCTATAATAGGTAACGGCGACATCAACTCGCCCCGGAAGGCGAAGGAGGCATTCGAACGCTACGGGGTGGACGGTATCATGGTCGCCAGAGCCTCATTCGGCCATCCTTGGATATTCAAGGAAATCAAGCACTTCCTTGCCACGGGGGAGGAGCTTCCGCCACTTGGGGTACGGGAGCGGGTCGAGCTTGCGAAAAGACAGATGCGGCTTTCGCTGGATCTCAAAGGTGAGCCGACAGGTGTCTATGAGATGCGCCGCCACCTGTCCTGCTATTTCAAGGGACTGCCGGACTTCAAGGAGGCCAGGATGCGCCTCGTGACGGAGAACGACCCTACGGAAGTGTTCAAGATCTTGGATTATATCGCCGAAAAGTGGGGTGACACTGATATTTCAGAGGCGAACAGCGTCTATGGCTTGTGAGAAACCGCTTTGGCCTGCTTGAATTTTCAATAAAAAAGTCAAAACTGCTCCTGTTTTTTTGTATCTTTGTGTCTTATGATTGACAAGATCCTTCTTGCACCATACTTTCTGACGCTGACGCTGAGGCACGCTTGCTACGACCACGGCATCTTCAAGGTTGGCACCTGCGAGGTACCGACCATCTGTGTCGGCAACATCACAGCGGGCGGAACGGGCAAAACACCTCACACAGAGATGATTCTGCGAACCTTGCTGCGTAGCGACGACTGGGGATTCCGCAATCTCGCCGTGCTGTCAAGAGGGCACAAGCGCAACAGCAGCGGCTTCCAACTGGTCGAGAAGGACGGGAAGGTCAAGGAATATGGCGACGAGCCTCTCCAGATAAAAAGGAAATTCCCTGGCGTGACGGTTGCCGTGGACAGACAAAGGATCAAAGGCTGCGACATTCTCTGCCATCCCGAGAAGCTTAAGACCGAAAGACGGGCCCGCAAATGTGCCGACGCGTCGATTCCACCGGCGGATCTGATTGTACTGGACGACGCTTTCCAGTACAGAACCCTGAGGGCTTACTTCAACATCGTCCTCGTGGACTACAATCGTCCTACATACAAAGACAAACTGCTGCCGTTCGGAAGGTTACGTGACCTGCCTCAAAGGCTTCACCACGCCGACATCATCATCGTGTCGAAGTGTCCGGCCTATCTGGAGGACGGGCAGAAGATCCAGTGGGCGGAGTCGTTCGGTCTCAAGGACTATGACCTGAAGACCTGCACGGGCACTGACAGGGAAGGTGCCGTCAAGACGCTTCTGTTCACGACGACGTGGTACAACTCCATGCAGCCGATCTTCGAGGAGGGCGATCCGAGGTACGCCTACTCGCAGAAGCTTATCCTTTTCTCAGGAATCGCGAACGACACTCCGCTGAGGATGTACCTAAGTGATGAGCACAAGATTGTGAAGAGGTTCTGCTTCATGGATCACCACAACTACAACCGTTTCGACATCCGTAACATCATGGCCGCCGTCAAGGAGCATCCGACAGCCGTGGTGGCCACCACGGAGAAGGACTGCCAAAGAATCCTGGACTACAAGAGAATCCCGGAGCAGCTGAAGGTCAGGCTGTTTCAGGTGCCGATCGAGGTCGGATTCCTATCAGATCACGAAAAAGCGGTCTTCGAGAACACTCTGATGACCGCACTTCGCAATTTCACTCCGGAATATTGATTTCTATTTCACAGTCGCTTCGACAAGCGACTATCCTACTTAGCATTAACAATTCCAAGTTTCTCCAGCAGCGCCTCCGGCTCAGGGTCGTGTCCGCGGAATCTGCGGTAAAGCACATCCTCGTCCTCGCCGCACCCTTTCGACAGGATGTTGTCGCGGAACGAGTGCGAGACCTCGGTGCTGAATATTCCTTTCTCCTTGAACAGACTGAAAGCATCAGCCTCCAGCACCTCGGACCATTTGTAGGAATAGTAACCCGCGCTGTAACCACCAGAGAATATGTGGCTGAAGGAGGTCGAGATGCAGGCCTCGGGGATTGACGGAATCACATTCGAACTCTTCAACGCCTCTTTCTCAAAGGCGATGGTACCCAGTTCCTGCATAGTTTTCAGGTCACTGAGCCGGCTGCCGGTTACCGAGCTTGCCGAAGCATCGAAGTGAGCGGATTCAGAACCACCCTTGAGCGTATGCCAAGCCATGTCAAGGATCCCGAACTGTAGCTGACGCACCTGAGCGTAGGCCGCATGATAATTCTTGGCCGCCACAATCTTGTTTACCAGTGTGTCAGGCAGAGCCTCACCTGTCTCGAAATGACGTGCGAAAGTGTCCAGAAACTCCGGCTCGAACGCCCAGTTCTCCATGATCTGCGAAGGCAGCTCCACGAAGTCACGCGAAACATTCGTCCCGGTGAGCGATGAATATCTTCCCTCTGCGAGAATGCCATGCAGACTGTGCCCGAACTCGTGAAGCAGAGTCGTCAGCTCATCGTGGGTCAGGAGCGCCGGCTTCCCGGCAGTCGGTTTCGAGAAGTTGGTCACAAGACTGATGAACGGACGTTTCTCCACACCGTTCACGATGCTCTGGCCACGGAACTCGGTCATCCAGGCCCCTCCCCTCTTGCTTGCGCGCGGAAAGAAGTCAGCGTAGAACAACGCCTTGTGCACACCGTCAGCGTCCTTCACGTCATAGACCTTCACATCCGGGTGATATACAGGAATATCCTTCCTCTCCTCGAACGTCAGGCCATAGAGTTTCCCAGCCAGACCGAAAGCCGCGTCGATGCAGCTTTCCAGACGGAAATATGGCTTGAGCTGCTCATCGTTGATGGAATAGCGGGCGTCCTTGAGTTTCTCCGACCAGAATCCGAAGTCCCAAGGTTGGATCTCAGAGTCCTCGAAGCCGTTCGCACGGGCATATTCATAAAGTTCCTTGACCTCGGCCTTGGCGGCAGGAAGCGAAGGTTCCAGGAGTTTCTGAATGAACTCGTTGACAGTCTGAGGATTCTTCGCCATCCTTTCCTCAAGCGCATAGTCGGCATAGGTCTCGTAGCCGAGGATATTCGCTATCTTCAGGCGCAGCTCCGCGATCTGGCGGCAGAGTTCGATGTTGCTGTTCTCCCCTTCCGTGGCCCTTGTGTTGTAGGCCATCCACATCTTCTGACGAAGGTCGCGGCGGGTGCTGTACTTCATGAACGCGCCGTAACTCGGCGCCGAAAGGTCAAACGTCCAGCCCTCCATCTCCTTGGACTTGGCGGTTTCTGCCGCAGCCTCGCGCACGAAATCAGGAAGTCCTTCAAGACCAGCCTCCTCGGTAAGGTTCAGCGTGAACGCGTTGGTCGCGGCCAGCACGTTCTTTCCATACTGGAGGGTCAGCAGGGAGAGCTGCTCGCTGAGCTTGCTGTAGGTCTCCTTGTCCTCCGCACCGAGGTTGGCTCCGCTGCGCACGAACGACTTCCAGGTCTTCTCCAGAAGCCTCGCTTGATCCGGCTCCAGCCCCTCTGCGCTCTCGTGCACGGCCTTGACACGGGCGAACAGCGGCTCGTTCAGCGAGACGTACATCGAATATTCAGTCATCATCGGGGAGACTTTCTCCGCGATGTCCTGCATCTGATCGTTCGTGTCGGCCTCCATCAAATTATAGAATATGCCGGCGGCATCGTTCAGACGGCCCCCTGCCTCGTCCAAAGCGGCGACCGTGTTCTCGAACGTCGGAGCGTCCGGATTGTTCACGATGGCGTCAATCTCGGCCTTGGCCTCGGTGATCGCCTGTCCGAAGGCAGGAAGATAATGCTCAGTCTTGATCTTGTCGAACATAGGCGCGCCATACGGCAGCGTGGAATCTGTAAGCAATGGGTTCATGTTGTCGTCACAGGATGATAGCAGGCACAGGAACGCTCCCGCGGCCGCAAGGATTCTTTTGTTCATAAATATATTTCAATGTTATTCAGTGTCAAATCAACGCTTTATCTCAGTTAAGTAACCTTCAAAAAAAATAACCTGCATCATCTTAAGGAATCTTTTCGGTCTAGATCTCTTTCTCGCAGTCGCCCTGGATCTGGTAGTTTGTCCTGGCGAAGAGGGCGTCCAGACGGGTCAGGAAGTAGTATTTCCCTGTAGCCGCCAACTTGTAGATAAGCGCGGTCTTGTCAACATAGACATACCCGCCCCTGCGGATGTCCTCAAAACTCTGTATTCCAATCGGGTATAGCATACGGCCTGTCCTTTTAGTTCATTACTTGCAAAGATAGGAACTTTTTTGGACATGGACACATAAGGTGTAACGACATGAAATTATCTGGCGCACGGTATAATTCGAGCATAAACAAAAAGGAGGGTGTGTTTCATTAGACAGATAAAAAACTATTAACAACACCAAGATGGTGACTTCGGGGCATTTATGAATCACACATCCATTCGAACACAAAAAGAGGGGAGCGACTGATGTCGTTCCCCCACTTAATATATTGACAAGCTATCTATTCGGCTTTTTCGCTTCCGCCTCCGATAGCCTTGTTGTATTGGGTCTCTCTTTCAGGGAAGACATAAGTCCATCCGTTGTTCTCGTCAACACCGATCTGGATGGCGATGGAGTCGTG
Source organism: uncultured Alistipes sp. (assembly GCA_900544195.1). Taxonomy (GTDB): domain Bacteria; phylum Bacteroidota; class Bacteroidia; order Bacteroidales; family UBA932; genus Cryptobacteroides. The sequence continues at coordinate 5,252 of UQUJ01000063.1, forward strand.
GATGTTGCCGCCCTTGCTGAGTCCCTTTCTGTTGATAGGAAGCTTCCAGCGCTTGTAGTCGCTGAACCCGAAGCCTTCGCCCCAGAGTTCGAGCTCGCGGTAGTTCCTGATGTCCTTGAGCAGGGCCTCGCCTGTGGTGGCGCAGTTGTAGGTTGTCCTGCCGGTCTCGACGTTCAGTTTGTTGAGGGCTGCCTGTGCGGCGCTTTCGTTGCCAAGATAGTAGTTCGCCTCGGCCTCGATGAGAACCATTTCAGAAGTCCTGATGAAAGCTAAGTAGCCAACACCAGGGGTTCCGAAAGTGTAGTACTTGAGGTGGTCGCCAAGCCTGTAGTAACCAGGTGCGTAAGGAGCTGTGAGCCCTGTGACGGCCTTGCTGGCGACGTATGCCTTGACCTCTGCGTAAAGGTCAGCGTTCTTGACCACTTTCTTGTTGTTATCCACGGTGAATCCGAGATAGCCTTGACCCTTGTCAACATCGCCGTCCTTGTAGGAAGGGAACTTGTCGGTTGTCAGGAACAAAGCCTTGCGGACATCGTTGTTGTCGGTGATCTGGTCAGTAAGTTCGGTGTTGATTCCACCGGCTCCGTTGGAGGTTGCGGAAGCGTAGTAGCCGTTACAGGAGAACTGTGTTCCGTAGGTCCAGTACCACTGGTTCTCGGTCTCGTCTCCGAAACTTCCGAAAAGCCATTCGCTGTTAGGTCTGCAGAACCCATCGTTATAAGCCTCGCCTTTCACAAGAGGATGGCCTTCCTCCGCAAGTTTTGCCTCTGAGAGAGCTTTTGCATAGTCCTGTCTGGTGAGAGCCGCTCTTGCATAGACGGCATGGGCTACATTCACGTCCGGAATCCAAACATCGCCCTCTTCACGGGTCACACTTGTCTTTCCGAAGTTGGTGATGGCCTCCTCGCAATCAGCATAGATCTGAGCGTAAACCTCAGCCTGGCTGGAGACCGCAAGATCGCCCGTTGACTCATCAAGTCTGAGCGGAACTCCGTCTGAGGATCCGTTGTTGGAGTCCACCCAACGCTTGGCGTAGTATTGGAGAAGTTTCTGATAGCCATAGGCCCTGAAAGTCAAGGCTGCACCCTTGATGAATGATTTCTCCTCGTCAGTGGCGGAGCTTGCGTCAATCTTTGCAAGAATCGTGTTCGCCTGACCGATGATGTTGTAGTAGTAGTACCAGGCATAGATCGCATACTTGACTGTCTTGCTGTTGCAGAAGCCCATATTGTGGACCGTAGACCAACCTGAGGCGTAGGCGTTGTAGGTGTAGTCTTGGCTCGGGTAGTTCTCTAAGAGCCTGATCACGGCGTTCTCTCCGCAGTCTCCCTGGCTTCCCATATACTGCTGGCAACACATTGTCTCTGCGATTCCGTTCAGTGACGCGTAGGCGTTCTGGAAGTTGACGACAGCGAGTTCCGCACTCACGGAGTCTGTCGGAGCGGTGTCGAGATAGTCCTTCCCGCATCCTGACACGATGGCCGCTCCGGCTGCGAATATACCTATAATTTTAACTAAAGATTTCATATTCAATTCTTTATTTGATGGTTTAGATTAAAGATCAAGAGTTACACCAAGGTTGAACACACGCGCTGTTCCGTAAGTGTCATCGGATGATCCGGTGAAAGAGTACTGAGGGTTCATACCCTTGAGGGATGTGATGGTGACAAGGTTCTCCACGCTGGCGTTGAGGAGGATGCCTTTGACATTGATCTTGTCGGTCAGTCTCTTAGGGATGCGGTAGCCGAGGTTGATGTTCTTCACGACAAAGTAGGAAGCATCCTGAAGCCAGCGGCTGCCGGCGGCGTTGTTGAACTTGTTTCTCTCGAAATCAACGATCGGAATTCCGTCAGGATCGATCCTGTTGGCTTCTGTCATTCCGGAAGGCTGGGCTGTCCAGGACTTGAGGATGTCCTTGTGGTTCTGGCTTGCGCTGGATGCGCTGCCGGTGGACATCAGGCTGGAGTAGGAGCTGTCGTAAACCTTTCCGCCGAGGCTGTAGGTAAAGAGTGCGCTGAGGGTGAAGTTCTTCCAAGAGAGTGAGGTGTTGAACGAACCGTAAGCCCAAGGAATAGCGGATCCGCACCAGTCGCGAAGCGCGTAGTTGTAGTCGTAGGTGTAGTCTGTGCCGTTGATGGTCACAAGCTCGTTGGCCGCCTGCGCTTTCTCTTTCATCTCAGGGTCGATCTTATAGAGTGAGTAACCGTTGGTCTGATCGACTCCGACGAAGTTGTAGGCGTAGAACTCATAGACTGAGTGTCCTTCCTCGTACCTGCGGATGCTGCTGACTGTGATTGGCTCGTGGTCAGGGAGGGTGATGATCTTGTTCTTGAGGAATGTGACGTCAAGACCTACGTTCCAGAGCCAGTGGCCGTTTCTGATGACATCAACATCTGTCGAGAACTCGACTCCTCTGTTGGAGACAGATCCAATGTTTTTGCTGACAGACAAATTCCAACTGCCTTTGTCTTCCTGATGTGACCAAGAACCTGCGGATAGCGGAAGCGGCACGTTGAAAAGAAGATCCTTGGATCTCTTGTCGAAGTAGCCTAAGCTGAAGTTGACTCTGTCGAACGCGCGTCCTTCAACGGCCACGTCGATTGTCTGGGTGGTCTCCCAGCTGATGTCGTTGGCTGCGAGGCTCTTCTTCAGAAGGGATGTCTTTCCGCCGTTCTTGTCAATCTCGTACAGAGCCTGATAGCCATAGTAGCCTACACTCTTGTCGTTGCCGACCTCTCCGAACGCCGCGCGAAGTTTGAGGGCGTCGATCTTGTCAACGTTCGCCATAAAGTTCTCCTTCTTGATGTTCCAGTTCGCTCCGACCGAGAAGAAGTTTCCCCAGCGGTTGTCAGGGTGGAATTTTGATGAGCCGTCACGACGGAACGATGCGTCGAAGAAATACTTCTCCGCAAAATTGTAGCGTATGCGGGTGAGGTAAGACTCTACCCTGTAGTTGTCGTTGAAACCGGTCGTGTAGGAATCGGTGAGGAAGTTGCCCATAACGATGTTCCCAGGAACGGCCATATTCGTGTTCATCGAGCTCTGGTACTTACGGAGGTAAGAGTAGTTCTCGTGACCGGCGAGGACATCGACGTGGTGCATTCCGAAGTCACGCTCCCAGTTCAGCATCTGTGAAAGGGTGTAGTCGTGGTAGCGGTAGTGGGTGTCGATGTAACGTCCGTTGTTTGTCGCTCCGTCGCCGATCTCAGGGTTGTTGTATGCCTCAGTGGCGGTTGTGGAGTGGTTTACGATTCCCTTCACCGTGGCGGAGAATCCGTAAGGCAGGGTGACTGTGGCGAACGCCTGGCCGCCGAGCACGTTACGGTGTGAGTTCTGCTTGTCGGTTCTGAGCTCGTAGGCGATGTTTCTGTTGTCCAGATAGTCGGATGAGGTGTCGTACTGCTTGTTACCGCTGGCGTCGAGGGCGAATGTGCCGTCGGCGTTGTGAAGATAGTAAGGGTAGATAGGTGCGGTGTATCTCGCGATGTAGAACGGGTTGCCGTATGCGTTGCCCGATGCTTTGTCGTTGAAGTTCCTCTCGGAGACGGTTGCGTTGACGTTTACACCTGCCTTGAACCATTTGTTAGGCGTGAAGGTGGTGTTGATACGTCCAGTCATTCTCTCGTAGTCGCTGGCGACGATGTATCCCTGCTCGTTGGTGTAGCCGAGGGAGGCATAGACATTGAACTTGCTGGAGGCCACACTACCGGACACGGAGTAGTCCTGACGGTAACCTGTGCGCTCGATGGCGTCGAACCAGTTGAGGTCGTCATAGACGCTCTTCCTCTTGGCGACGAGCTTGCCGTTGGCATCGAACAGTGCCGTATTCGCTCCGTCGTAGATGTTCAGCTTGGCGTAGTCGGCGATGAGGTGCTCTGTGGCGTAGGTTCCGGCGGCGGCAGCGTCAAGCTTGAGGGAACTGTGCATAGCGTAGTTTCTCATAGCTGTCCAGGACACCTCCATCCACTCGTCAGGGTTGAGGGTCTCATATTCCGGAAGACCACGGGTGTAGACACCTTGGTTGATCTTCACAGTGATGGATGGGTCTGTCGAACCACGGCCGCTCTTCGTGGTGACGAGAACGACTCCGTTGGCGGCGCGGTTGCCGTAAAGCGCGGAAGACGCCGCATCCTTTCAGGACGGAAATGCTTGCGATGTCAGCAGGGTTGATCTCAGCGATGTTCCCTTCAAACGGAGCTCCATCGACAACGAACAGAGGTTCGTTGGATCCGTTCACGGAACCGAATCCGCGGATTCGGATTGTCGGGGCGGCTCCAGGCTCACCGTAGGTGTTGTTGACCTGCACGCCAGGCGCGGCTCCTTCCAAAGCTCCTGTGGCTGAGGTGGTTGCGCGGAGCTCAAGTTTCTTCTCGTCGATCTGGGAGACAGATCCGGTGATGGACTCCCTCTTCTGTGTACCGTAGGCCACAACGACAGTCTCATTGATCGAGTTGGCCTCTGCGAGCAGTGTGATTGACACATAAGGGGCGATCTTGACGGTCTGGGCCTTCATTCCGAGGAAAGAGACCTCAAGTTGTGTGGCGTTGGCCGGAACGTTGGTAAGTGAGAACTTACCGTTTGCGTCGGCGTAGGTTCCGATGGTTGTTCCGGAGACGATGATGGACGCGCCGGCTACCGGCTGCCCGTCATCCGCGTTCACGACTCCAGAGACATTCTGGGTCTGGGCCCATGCTGCACCTATGCTGATGAACAGGCACAGCGCGATTGTAAATAATTTTTTACCCATAAGCTTGAAACTTTTGTTAAACTTAGCTTTTTAGCAAGAATTTCAGGCAGTTTCGCTTACTATCAATTGTTATAGACTACTAATTTCAAAGTCATCAATGCGTGCGTTTGCATGGGTGGTGGAGGATAAGTCATTGAATATGTTGAATATGGACACATGTCTTACGTTCACATCGGCGCAAGACTATGGACTATATTGCTAAATATCAACAAATTATCCTACACCATGATTTCACACGATGGACCGGATCATGTCTTCGACGCACTTCCGCTTTTGCTCTATTCCCGGGTGAACGTAGAGATTCAGCGTGGTGCTCACGTTTGAGTGACCAAGAATGGAACTCAATGTTTTGTAGTCACATTTGCTTTCAACGCATCGGGTCGCGAAGGTGTGGCGAAGACCGTGGAAACGGCGCATTGACAACCCGAGGGTGGCGGCGACACGTTTGAAATGGTTTCTCATGGTCTGTGGCTCGGTTGGATGAGTGAGGCCTGAAATCACGAAACGGTTGCATGGCGCGCTGCCGGCATATTCATTGAGGACAGTGGCCAGCTCACCTGTTATCGGGATGTCCCGGCATGACTCGGCTGTCTTTGGCGAGTCGATTGTGAGTTCGGAATGCTTATCCCCGCCATCGATCTTATAAATTCTATGTACCGTCCTGCGCACTCGGATTGTTCCCGAATCAAAGTCCACATCTCCCCATTTCAAGGAGCAGACTTCCCCTATTCTTATGCCGGTGTACAAGCAGATCAGCAGACCAAGATTGTAGCGGTCGGGATGAGTGGTGAGATATTCAAGCATACGCTGCTCCTCGCTCACCGTCAGGACATACAACCTTGGCTTCATCCTTGGGGTGGGGAATCTGACCTCTATGACCCTATGTTCGATCCAGCCGTGTTTTTCACCGTACTTGACAATCATCTTCAAGACTATCAACATTCCTTTGATGGTCGTCACATTCAGTCCATCTTCTAGTTTGCGATCAATCATTTTCTGTACGGAATGAGTCGTCACTTCGTTCAGAGTCTTGAATTGTGGTTCAAGATGATTCTGAATGATAAGCGAATATGCAGCCATTGTGGATGTCTTGACATACATTTTTTTCTCCTGTTTCCACAACCAGCATACTTCGTGAAATGAAATCTGTGTCATTGCTCAATAAATTTATAAGTTAAAAAAGATCAAACAATGAATTTAATGATAATGTTGGTTCAAAATATTTAAGATGGCTAACGATTATGTCTTAAAAACTTATAACGATAAAGTAATTCCTCCTGTTTTTATGAAATATTATCGCGAATCTGTTGTTATTTCGAGAAAATGTCATTATCTTGTCAAAAGTTCATGGTCTCGGTCAACTTTGACTGTCTTCGTGTTATCTCAGCGCTGAGCCAGTGCCAATGAACGGAGGAGACCGCGTTCACTGTTTAAGTTTGTTTAGGTTTGTTTAAGTTTGTTTAAAATTGATTGTATATGACGGATTGTTACAAGATGAAAGATAAGTTTTGCCGCCATTCCGGTGGTCTCAGGGGTTGTATTTTTATATCATCCGCACCGTTGAAACGATATAGTTATTTTTTATGACGTGTTAAATTGTTAGTTTTACCCTAATTTTGTTAACAGTTTAGTAAGAGCAATCTTTTGAGCATTGAATATAACGATTGGGTAAAACGATAAACATTAAATATTAATTCACCAAAGCAAGTTTGCACAACTGTTGGAATTGTCAAACTATTTTATTTAGTTTGTAAGCGGGTTTAACATTTGGTTCTGTGACAGATTCGTTTTAGGTTGGAGCAAACAGCCCCGAAGGAACGAAGTTATGAGTAAAATTGATATATAAAAGACATTGGAATACTATTTCAATATTCAATAATAAAAAGCTAAGTTTAACAAAAGTTTCAAGCTTATGGGTAAAAAATTATTTACAATCGCGCTGTGCCTGTTCATCAGCATAGGTGCAGCATGGGCCCAGACAATCAGGGTGTCCGGCACGGTCACGGACGTGGCCAACGGTGAACCCGTTGTGGGCGCGGCAGTTCAGCTCAAAGGGAGCGCAAGCACTTACGCATTGACAGATGTTTCAGGTAAGTACACCCTCTCGGTTCCTGCGGACGCCATCCTTACCGTCAGCAGCCTCGGATTCAATCCTGCCGAAGTTCAAGTCAATGGCAGAGGAGTCGTTGACATCGGACTGACTCCGGAGGCGCAGCTTTTGGATGACGTTCTCGTTGTCGCTTACGGCACCGCCAAGAAAGAGTCCTTCACAGGTTCCGCCGGGACAGTGAAAAGCGAAAGCCTCCAGAAAAGAACCGTAGCCAACGTGTCCAAGGCGCTCGAAGGTATGGTGGCAGGTATCTCCACGACATCAGGCTCAGGACAGCCAGGTGAAGGTGCCTCCATCCAGATCCGTGGAACCGGTTCCATCAACGCCTCCTCCGACCCGCTTTATGTTGTGGACGGAATCCCGTTTGACGGAAATCTCTCCGCTCTCAACCCTAACGACATCGAGAACCTTACCGTCCTGAAGGACGCCTCGGCTGCCGCCCTTTACGGAGCGCGCGCCGCCAACGGTGTCATCATGATCACCACCAAACGCGGCTCTGAAGGCCATTCAGTGGTGAACCTCAAGGCTACCGTCGGTCTTCAGTCCCGCTCAATCAGGGACTATGACACCGTCAACCAGGAAGAGTTCGTGGAACTCACTTGGGAAGCCCTCAAGAACAATTACGTCATCAACGGTGGCTACGACCTCGCCAGAGCTAAAACTCTTGCGTCCGCTGGTCTTTCCGGAGCACTCGGTGGAGAGTTCTACAATCCTTTCAAGAATTACAAATGGGCTGACCTCATCGATCCTGAGACAGGAAGGGTTCGCTCCGACGCGGTTTCCGCCTGGGACGACAACTGGATGGATGTCCTCACGGAAGACAAGGCTGTCCGTCAGGAGTATCAGCTTGGTGTCAGCGGTGGAACACACAAGACGAAGTATGCGTTCTCTCTCGGTTATCTTGACGACAAGGGTGTCCTCATCACAACCAAGTTCAAGCGTTATTCCCTCCGCGCCAACGTTGACCACTCGGTTAACGACTGGATGAAACTCGGTGCCAGCGCAAGCTATGCGTACACTAACCAGAACAGCTCGCAGTACTCTAACACTCAGACTGGTAACGCATGGTATACAGCTCAGTTCATGGCTCCTATCTATCCTGTCTATCTGAAAGATGACAGCGGCGCCAACCTGCTTGACGAGTTCGGCAACAAACAGTACGACTACGGTGAGAACAGCCGTCCCAAGGCAGCCAACTTCAACGTTGTCGGAGACCTCTATGACAACAGCAATGAGATCCTCCGCGACAACTCCGGTGTCCGCGCCTATGCCATCATCGGAGGAGACAGCGACGCCATGGGAATATTCAAGGGTCTGTCCTTCTCCACAAACTTTGGAGCCGACATCACCAACATGAACAGAACTTCCTATTACAACCCTTACCACGGTGACGGAAAATCACAAGGAGGTTCTGTGGACAAGTACTCTACACGTACATTCTCCTACACATGGAACCAGATTCTCAAATACGAGCGCAACCTGAATGATTTCCACTTCCTTGGACAGCTTGGACACGAGTACTACAACTACCAGTACAAGTACCTCGCAGCTGACCGCACAGGTGTCTATCCTGGAATCAAGGAACTCGACCCGGCAACCAACGTGACAGGAAACCGCTCATATTCCGATGTTTATCGCATGGAATCCTTCTTCGGACGTCTTGCCGCCGACTATGCCGACAAGTACTACATTGAAGCCACATGGCGTACCGACGGTTCCTCTCGTTTCTACAAGGACAACCGCTGGGGACAGTTCTGGTCACTCGGTGGATCATGGCGTGTGTCACAGGAAGCGTTCATGAAGGACATCACCTGGATTGACAACCTCACAGCCCGCCTCTCTTATGGAGAGCTTGGTAACGACTCCCTCCGTTCCTACTACGCATGGCAGTCATTCTACGATCTTACTTATGCCAATGCCACGAACCCTGGCGCCCTCGTGTCATCTCTCGCAAACCCTGATGTGTCATGGGAGAAGAAAGGCTCTTGGAACGCAGGTATCGAAGGTTCATTCCTCCACAAGGTTTTGAACCTTACTCTTGAGTACTACAACTCAAAGACAAGCGACTTGCTTCTGGCCTTCCCTATGGCCGCCTCAACGGGCTTCACAGGTTACAATGCCAACGTCGGCTCGATGAGAAACCAAGGATTTGAAGGCACAATCAAGGTCAACTGGCTGAATAAGGCCGACTTCCGCGCAAGCTCTACTTTGATGACCTACCTGAACAGGAATAAGGTTCTCCATCTCACCGGAGAGTCTGACACCATCACATCAGGCGCTTACGTAATCAAGGAAGGAATGCCTATCTACACTTATTATGTGCCGAAGGCGGCCGGTGTTGATCCGGCCAACGGACAGCTCCTTTACTATGCTTACAAGACAGATAAGGATGGCAACAAGGTTGAAGGCTCCGACTACATCACCAGTGACAAGGCCGCTGCCAACGCCAGCAAGTACTACTTGGGCAGCCGCGAGGCCAAGATCCAGGGTTCATTCGGATCGGACTTCCAGTGGAAATCATTTGATTTCAGCTTCCTCACCACTTTCTCCGTAGGCGGCAAGGTTTATGACTCGCTTTACGCTTCGTCCATGGAGACCACCTACACGGGTGACACTTGGAACAGACATATTCTTCGCCGCTGGCAGAAACCGGGCGATGAGACTGACGTTCCTGCGGTTCTCTCAAATTCCGGAAGACTTGCCGCTGACAGATGGCTTGTCGACGCCTCTTACTTCGCGATCAAGTCTGTGCAGTTAGGCTACACTCTCCCGACCAAGTGGACAAAGAAGGCCGGCATCAAGTCCCTCCGCCTTTTCGCGGTCGGTGACAACATCGCTCTCTTCAGCAAGCTTCAGGGTCTCAACCCTCAGTACGACCTCACCGGAGGAACAAACTGGTCATACACTCCGACCAGAACCTACTCCATTGGTGTTGACATCAATTTCTAACGATAGGAGGAATAAGAATTATGAAAAAAATACTATACGCTTTGATGGCTCTTGCGGCTCTGTCCTTCACATCCTGCAAGTCTGATCTTCTTGACACCAATCCCACCGATAAGGTTTCCGGTGACACCATGCTCAAGACCACGGACGGTGGCTACATGGCCTTGAACGGAATGATCCGCTACTTCTGGCAATGGGGACAGACCACCACCGGTAACTACCACCAGTGCTTCGGTCCGCAGTCCTATAACCTTATGGCCGACCTCATGGGAGAGGATATGGTGATGTCCGATCAGGGTAGCGGCTGGTTCTGGTTTGATTACCTGTACAACGTCAAGTCAGGATGGAACAGCACCGTATGGAGATCCTACGACACATGGAATTACTACTACACCATCATCTCAAACGCCAACTACATCATCAACGGCAAGGAGGGTATGACCGGATCCACAGATGACATTGACTACATCATAGGGAACGCCTACGCATTCCGCGCCTACTCCTACGCCTACTGCGCGATGATATTCGCCCGTAGTTACATAGGCCACGAAGACAGGCTTTCAATTCCTATCTACACAGAACCTACCTTTGCGGGAACAGAAGGGAAGGCACGTTCCACCAACAGAGAGGTGTTCGCACAGGCGATGAGTGACATCAATGAGGCAATCTCCCTCCTTGGAACAAAGGCCCAGAAGCACTGCTCGCACTTTGATCAGTATGTGGCCAACGGCCTGAAGGCGCGCATCGCTCTCTACATGGGTGACTACCAGACGGCTCACGATGCCGCCGCCATTGCTGTCAAGGGCGGTTCATTCGCATTCAACAAAGATTTCCACTACAATGACGCCACTGACAAGAGCGTTCTTTGGGGTGCGGAGATCATTCAGGCACAGGGCACTACCAACCCTCAGTTCCTCGTGCACATGGACATACGTTACAACAACGGTGGTGGTTATGGCGGAACAGCCAGAAAGTGCGCGTCAGCATGGCTATACAACAAGATGGCACCCAACGACGCCCGTACCAAATGGTGGAACTACGAGACACTTCAGGATAAAGAGACAAAGGGCTATCAGCAGTGGAAGTTCTTGTTCGCGGATCCTGCCAACACCTACACCGGTGCCGATCACATCTTCATGCGCGTTCCTGAAATGCAGCTCATCATCGCAGAGACAGCATGCCGTCTGGGTAATGAGTCAGAGGCAAAGGCAGCCCTTAACGAACTCATGAAGACTCGTCAGGAAGGTTACGATTGCAGTTCCAAGACTGGTACAGCGCTCGGAAAACTCACAACCGATGAGACAGGTTCCCTCCTTGAGGAAATTATTCTTCAGCGCCGAATTGAACTTTGGGGCGAATATGGACGTGTCTATGACATCAAGCGCCTCCGTCAGGGCTTCAAGCGCACCGCGGACATGGGACACCCTGTCGCGGCTCTCCTGAACAACCTCCACACAGATGACCCCGAGACATTCGACTGGGTGCTTACATTCCCTTCAAAAGAAGTTGACGCCAACAAGCTCATACTTCAGAATCCTACCGGAAGTTATCCTACGAACGAGGATCTTGAAGGTGATGACCCGTCAAAGGCTCCTAAGACAGAATAATTTGACAACATAAGATCATTATGAATATGAAAAAAATAATCAAGACTTATCTCGGAATAGCATTCGCGCTCTTTCTGGCAGTGTCTTGCGACACCGAAAACAAAGGCGCAATGTACACCCCGGAAGGAACGGACACTGGCGTGTCTTTCCTCAGCAGCACATCCCGTGACACAGAGATCAATTCCAAGGCGGCCAAATTTGACATTACTGTAGGCCGTAGCAAATGCGATCAGGCAGCGACTGTAAAGATCACAGGAACTCTTCCTGACGGCATCACCGCTCCTGCCACGATTTCATTTGAAAAGGGGAAAAGCGAGACCATGCTGTCCCTTGACATCTCCAAGATGGAAATAGGAAAAACCTACAAAGGAACCGTAACGTTCGCTGACGAGACCGAATACAATGGAAAGATAGCGATCACCTCAAATACTTTCACCCTGGCGAAAGCCTACACATGGACTTCCATCGGCACAGGTGAATGGTTTGACGGACTCGCACTACAGATTTCTGACTCAGACCTGAACATTGTCAAGGTTGATGTCCTCAAAGCTGAGGGATTCAACCGCTGGCGCATCATGAACCCTTACCCTAAAGACAAGGTAGTTCTGGCATGGGATGAGGACTCGTTCGTCGGCGGAGCCAATGATTACATTGAGTTCTACACTCTTGACGAGGCAAAAGGAACAATCAAGTTCGACCAGAAAATCTACTGCGGTCTGAATTATGAGAAAAAGGGTAAGATTGTGTACACTTATCCTTCTTCTTACAGCGCGACCTATGCCGAAAAGGATGCGGATAACAAGTTTGTGGATGCCCAGCATGTTCAATTCTGTGTTCCACGTCTGATAGATGGCACAACGAGCTGGTTCAATTTCGGATATATGTACCTCGGAATGCCAGGCTCAGGCGACCTTGCCAAGTGGCTGGCGGAGGACTGATATTCACCAACAACTTCAGCTGAATGATCAAGAGGAGGATCGGCACCCGGTCCTCCTCTATTCATTTTTCAATTTTGACGGACAAAGGTTGGAATATTCCTGAGCAAGATCTATTGTTCCGAAGCCACCACTGTTGTGTCCAAAAAAGTTCCTATCTTTGCAAGTAATGAACAAAAAGGACAGGCCATATGCTTTACCCGATTGGAATACAGAGTTTTGAGAAGATCCGCCAGGGCGGGTATGTCTATG
>UQUJ01000064.1 GCA_900544195.1 uncultured Alistipes sp.
GAGAGTTTGGATAGACCCGCCATTGAGTTTACCCCTAAAAGCGATAGAGAGGTTTTGATAGATATTTATAATGCTCTTGATGGTCATAATTATTGGCCTTACAGTAATTGGTGTACTGACTTGCCAATATCAGAATGGGGTGGAGTTGAAGTAGACCCTATTACGGACAGAGTTACAGCAATCGTTGGGATACATGATGTAAAAGGAAAAATCCCTGCAACGATTGGAAATCTTACCGAGCTCAAAAAACTAGAATTTCTACAAATCACTACAAACTACATTCCCGAGGAGATAGGTATGCTTACCAATCTTGAGTATCTTGTGATACGTGCTTTGCCTCAGAATCACTCAATGGGAATGATGCCAGAAAGTATTGGTAAACTGACAAACTTAAAATATTTGAATTTAGATGTAAATTGGACAGGCATTCCTGAAAGCATCTCAAATCTTAAAAAGTTAGAATCTTTAAGTTTGCATTTTAACAACATAGGAGGGAAAATTCCGAATTGTATAGGAGAGTTGATAAATCTTCGAGAGTTAGATCTCTCACGTAATAACTTCTCTTGTTTTTTGCCTCAATCCCTTGAAAATCTGACACAGTTGGAGGTCTTAGATCTTGGGAATAATAATCTATCTGGAGAAATACCATCATATATCGGTAATTTCTCAAAGTTGAAAATTTTAAGCCTTTATATGAATCATTTCTCTGGACAGATTCCGCGATCCATTACAAATTTATCATTGCTAACCGAACTGGTTTTATCCGATAATAATATATCGGGGTCAATACCGTCGGACATAGGCAATCTTAAAAATTTGAGAGATTTAAATTTGGAAGAACTTCAATTAAATGGAAACATTCCGGAAAGTATCCTTCAATTAGATAATCTGGAAAATTTAATGTTGTTTAGTAATGAACTTACAGGTACGATTCCTAAAGGCATAGGTAATTTAAAGAACATATCTACTGTGCGTTTAGGATACAATAAGCTTAGCGGTGAGATTCCATATGATTTAGGAAATGTTAAAGACCAAGTTTGGCTCAATCAAAACAATCTTACAGGCCCTGTTCCGGAGAATTTTAGAGATAAGGATTGGTTTAGGAATGGCTGGGGACAAATTGTGGAAGGGAATAACCTTAATTTAGAAAGTTTACTTCCCATACCAGCTCCGGATTTTACGATGTATAGTGATACTGAATGGCGAATACCAGTGCAAATAGATGAACTATACAACAAAGATGGCATTACGATTCTTTTCCAGTGGACGAGTTCTTGCCATTATTTCAATGACGCATATAATATGTTGAAAAACTTACATGAGTCATATGAGGAATCAAAGGTAAAGATAATCTCTATGACTTATAATGAATGTAAGTCTACCGCGTTAACAATGCCGTGGAATACATATTACAACGCTCAATTATTCTATCCTACATATGCTGTGCCGACAATCACTGTGATTTATGACGGCATGGTTGTTTGGTCTGATTTGATTCAGAATAGAAAAGATTTACCTAACTTCATTAAAGAGAATTATTTTTAATATCGACTAAGTTTATGACACGACAAGGGAAAGCGTCCAGCCTAGTACTTTGTAACACTTAAAAGTTCAATATAGGATTCTTTCTCGAAGTGTATTTAGGAGCACAACCCTTAGGGATTTTGAAGCCGAAGGCGTTCGCGATATCTATCTAGGCTCCGACAAATGGGGAGATATGTTTTGCCTTGCCGGTGTGTTCCATACATCTGATTGAGCGCATCTCGTCGAGGACCTCCAAAGTGGAAGAGAGTGTCTTGTGAAGGTCTGTTGACGCAAAAGTACGGAAGAAATTCACACTATGCTATACGCACTGGACCGGACGCTTTCCTTTTTAGTACGGTAACTTTTACCGAAGTATTGTCAGCAGTTGTTTATGCAGTTTTGGCTTACGGTGCTTCGACAAGCTCAGCGACCGACGGAAAAGTATTCAATCATCGGGACATAAGAAGGACATCCCCTTTTTGAAAATTTTGGTAACGTGCAAAATTTCAAAAAGGGGATGTCCTTCTTATAAATATGTCTTTCTTCTTAGTATCGGAATACCGTTCTATCTTTCCGTAAGTCCACGGGCGCGGAGGAGGGCACCGGGATCAGGCTGCGCGCCACGGAAAGAAAGGTAGAGGGTCATAGGCTCCTCGCTGCCACCCTTCTCAAGGAAGGTCTGGCGGAACTTCAGAGCCACCTCAGGATTGTAGATGCCCTGCTGCTGGAAGTACTCGAAAGCATCCTTGTCCAGAACCTCGGCCCAGAGATAGCTATAGTAGCCGGCGCTGTAGCCGCTGTTGAATATGTGGTTGAAGTATGTGGTGCGGTAGCGAGGGATAATCTCGTCGATAAGACCCATCTCCTTGCAGACCTTCTTCTCGAAATCAGCCACATTGGCGGCCTGGTCACCCTCGGAAAGCTTCGCGAGATCCTCCTCGGTGAGTTCGTGCCACTTCATGTCCAAAATAGACGCGGCGCAAAGCTCGGAGGTCATGAAGCCCTGGTTGAACTTGCCGGCATTGTTAATCTTGGCCACGAGGGAGTCAGGAATGACCTCACCGGTCTCGTAATGCTTGGCATATTCAGCGAGAATCTCCGGCTGGAAAGCCCAGTTCTCATTGAACTGCGAGAATGTCTCCACGAAGTCACGGGCGACATTTGTGCCGCTGACGGAAGGATAGTGGCACTTCGTGAGAAGTCCGTGGAGGGCATGGCCGAACTCGTGGAACACCGTCTCCACCTCATCAATGGTGAAGAGGGCCGGGAGAGAGTCGGTCGGAGCCGTCATGTTGCAGACGTTGATGACGATAGGGCGAACGTCATTGCCCTGGGCGTCAACATACTGCTCACGGAAGTTCGTCATCCACGCGCCGCCTCTCTTCGAAGAGCGAGGGAAATAGTCGGTCGAGAATATTCCAAGAAGACTTCCGTCCGCGTCAATGACCTTGAAGGCCTCGACGGCAGGGTTGTAGAGCGGAACATCCTTCAGCGGCTCGACGGAGATGCCGTAAAGCTTGTTGGCGGCGAAGAATATGCCGTTGCGGACATTCTCCATCCGGAAATATGGCTTCGTCAGATTCTCGTCCAATGAATATTTCCGCTGACGCACCTTCTCGGCGTAGTAGAACCAGTCCCAAGGCTCGATCCTCGAACCTGCGGCCACCTTACCGGCCTGGATGTCCTCATCCATAATCACCTGCATGTCAGCCACCTCTTCCTTAGCCTTGGCCACTGCCGGGCCGATGATCCTGTCAAGGAAAGCGTCCACGGTAGCAGGGTCGTGAGCCATCTTGTTGTCCAGCTGATAGGCTGCGAAATTGTCGAAGCCAAGGAGTCTGGCCTTCTCGGCGCGGAGTTTCAGGATCTCAAGGCAGAGAGCCTTGTTGTCATATTCATTGCCATTGTTTCCCCTTGACGAGTAGGCTTTGAACATCGCCTCGCGGCGGTTCCTGTCCTCGCAGGATGTCATCTCGGAGGTGTAGGATGAGACAGGGAGTCCGAATTGCTCCTTGAACGCGTTGTTCTCGGCCAGAAGGTTCGTGCCGAACTTCTGCTGCGCGGCGGCGATCTTCTGGTTGATCTCCTTAAGCCTTGCCTGGGCGGCCTCCTCCAGATCCACACCGTTGCGGGTGAAACTCTGGTAGAGCTTCTTGAGAACCATCTGCTGCTCTCTCGTAAGTCCGCTCTGGTCAGCGTCATAGACAGCCTTGACACGCTCGAAAAACGCCTTGTTCATCGAGATGTTGTCCTCGTGCTCGGTCATCAGCGCGGTGGCCTCCTCGACAACTTTGTTCATCTCATCGCTGCCCTCTGTCTCCTGAAGGTTGAACAGCACGGCCGTCGTCTTGGTCAAAGTCTTGCCGGACAGCTCGTAAGCCGCCACGGTGTTCTCGAAGGTAGGAGCCTCCTGATTGTTCAGGATGGCCTCAAGTTCCTTGTTCTGCTCCTCAATCCCGGCCTTGACGGCAGGAATGTAATCGGTAAGCTGAATCTTCTCGAACGGCGGAATGCCGTAAGGTGTGTTCCATTCCTCCAGGAACGGATTGTTCTTTGTCTGTGTGCAGGCTGCCATCATAGCGATCGCTCCTAATGCTAAGATTGTTTTTTTCATCTTAGTTTGATTTAAATTTTAGTAACATGAAAATAATAAGTTGCTTCAGATTAAGAGAAGATTTTCGAGGATAGATCTTTTTTTGAAGAAGGAGTGTGCCGGTGGCACATGACTGATGAGAAAAGAAATCTAGACCGAAAAGATTCCTTAAGATGATGCAGGTTATTTTTTGAATGTTACTAAAAAACTGTTTCTTTCTTATGTGACGAGCATAATAATCGCAGATTTTTATATAAGTTTGCAGAATGTGCGGGACAAGGGGGCCGCACGCATCAGGAAAAGAGACACCAAGATATTCATAAAGCATGGAAAGAATCAAGTACAAGACAAGCATTTCGCTTCTGATCATACTGGCGACCATCCTTCTGGTGCTGCTGTGTCTGCTGATCGTGCACACGTTCCGCACTGGTGAAGAGGCTACCGTGGGAATATTCTCGCTCGCCGCGACGCTGGTCGGCACCATATTCATCGCCATCGAGCTGAAGAACGGATCTGAGGTCACATGCAGCGAGATGCTGATCAATCTGAACAACTACTTCCATGACAGCGACCGACTTATGAAGGTCTATGAGGTGCTTGAGAACGGAGAGCTCGAAGGGGACTACAGCTACGAGCGCTGGAAAGATGTCTCCAGTGTGGAGGTCGCACAGTACTGCACATTCTTCGAGAACCTCTATCTTCTCTACCGCCACCACATCGCCAGCATTGAAGATCTGGACGACCTGTTCGGCTACAGGTTCTTCCTGTTCATGAACAACCCGTACATCCAGGAGAACTACATCCTGCCGACATCTTCCTCCTACGTGCAGGTCTTCGAGTTGTACAAGATCTGGATCAAGTACCGCGAGAAGGAGAACAGCGGAGCGAATGGCTGGCAAAGACACGTGCCGAGTCACCGGTTCATGTTCCCGGAGAAGTACCTCCAGAACAAGCTTTATCTCTTCGACCATGGGACTTCTGAATACAACAAAGCCATATCCGCGCTTCCTGACGGCTTCACGATGAAAAGGCTCGGCTTCGACAGCCTCAGCGCTGTGGAAAATCTCCAGCTTAAAGTGGTTGATGGAATGGAGAACAAGAATCTCTTCTATCCGTTGAGCCGAGAGGAACTGATTGAATCCATGCAGCTTGACTATGTTTCAGGAATATTCTCCCCCGATGGCCGGATGGCGGCTTTCAGCGTCATAGTCAGCAACCGTGACGGCGAGCGCAGCCTTGCCTCGGACGTTCACCTCAACCCTTCCGAAGTGTTCACATTCGACGCCGTGGCGGTGGACAATGAATATCGCGGCAGAGGTTTCCAGCGCACTTTCATCGGCTGGTCCATCGACCTGGCCAAAAGCACCGGTGTCAAGCATATAGTCGCCACAGTGGATCCGCAGAACATCCCGAGCGAGCGCAATTTCCTCGCCGAAGGCTTCCATGTCGCCGAGACCAAGACAAAATACATCGGCCTCACCCGAGACATCCTCCGGCTGGATGTCTGACACCCACGGGCACCCACGGACACCCACGGGCACTCACGGGCACTCACGGACACCCACGGACACTCACGGACACTCACGGGCAACAAAATCAAAACAGATTCATAAGTTTTTTTGTAAATTTGTAAACTTGCAGGTGCGGCTATTCTGCGTCTGCAAGTTTATTTTGACTAAGTAAGCGTTAAAAAATAAGTTGAACTAATTTTTGTGTCAGATTCATGAGGATAGATTTCTTTTGGAAGAAGGAGTGTACGGAGGTACACGACTGATGAGAAAAGAAACATAGACCATAAAGATATACAAATTGTTCAAGTTATTTTTAAATGATTACCAAACATAAAGCATTGATATGACGAAAAATAAGGTACCGGAAGACACTCCGCTGATCAAACAGTTTTTCTCTGTGAAGGCCCAGCACCCCGAGGCGCTGCTGCTTTACAGGGTCGGTGACTTCTACGAGTCCTATTCCAATGACGCGGTACTGGTCAGCAAGGTTCTGGGCATAGTGCAGACCAAGAAATCCAACGGAGACAAGGGCTACATCGAGATGGCCGGATTCCCGCACCACGCCATAGACGTCTATCTTCCGAAACTTGTCCGTGCGGGCTACAAGGTGGCCGTCTGCGACCAGCTGGAGGACCCGAAATTCGCCAAGAAACTGGTCAAAAGAGGTGTTACAGAACTGGTTACGCCTGGAGTGGCTTTCAACGACCAGCTGCTTGACCAGAAGGAGAACAACTTCCTCGCCGGCCTGACATTCGACAAGAACCAGTGCGGAGCCGCCTTTCTGGATGTCTCCACAGGCTCGTTTCAGGTTGCGCAGGGATCACTGGACTACATCGGAACCCTGATCGCCTCCCTGAATCCTAAGGAGATCGTGGTCCAGAGGGGCTACGATAAAGGTGTCAAGGAAAAGTACGGAAACAATCTCTATATATCCACAATCGAGGAGTGGGCGTTCGTTTACGATGCCGCCGTCGAAAAGCTCAAGAAGCAGTTCGGCGTCGAGTCACTCAAAGGCTTCGCCGTGGACAGTTTCCCTTTGGGGATATGCTCGGCCGGAGCGCTGATGGTCTATCTGGAGCAGACGCAGCACACGGGTCTCAAGAACATCTGCTCGATCTCCCGGATCGACGAGGAGAAGTTCGTGTGGATGGACAAGTTCACGATGAGGAATCTGGAGATATTCAATTCCTCCGTCGGCGGCGAGGGCGTGTCACTGGTAAGCGTCATCGACAAATGCTCATCCCCGATGGGCGCGAGACTTCTGCGAAGCTGGCTGGCGATGCCGATAATGGACATCAAGGAGCTGAACAGCCGCTACGATGTGGTGCAGCACTTCCTTGAAGCCGGCGA
The DNA here is from genome assembly GCA_900544195.1 of uncultured Alistipes sp. GTDB lineage: Bacteria > Bacteroidota > Bacteroidia > Bacteroidales > UBA932 > Cryptobacteroides. The sequence goes on from UQUJ01000064.1 coordinate 6,979, forward strand.
GGATCTGGACAAGGTTCAGGAACATGTCGGCGACATCGGGGATCTTGAGAGGATCATCTCAAGGGCGGCCACCGGCAGGATCGCACCCCGGGAGGTGATGCAGCTGGGCCGTGGACTTTCGCAGATGGAGCCGATAGCCGCACTCTGCAAAGACCACGGAATCAAGGCGTTGGACTCCCTCATCAGCAAGATGAAAAACTGCTCGAAGTTGCTTGATAGCATTATGAAGACGATGACCGCCGAGCCGGCCGCCGCTGTGGGCAAAGGCGAGGTCATCGCCCCTGGAGTGGATCCTGATCTGGATGAGTTGAGGAATATCTCCTCAGGCGGCAAGGACTACCTTCTGAAGCTCCAGCAGTCCGAGGCCGAAAGGACAGGAATATCCTCGCTAAAAATAAGTTACAATAATGTCTTCGGGTATTACATCGAGGTCCGCAACTCCTTCAAGGACCTGGTTCCGCCGGAGTGGATCCGCAAGCAGACCCTTGTCAACGCAGAGCGTTACATCACCAAGGAACTCAAGGAATATGAAGAAAAGATTCTGAGCGCGGAAGACCGCATCTACGCCCTTGAGACAAGGATTTACGGAGAGTTGGTCGCCGAGATCCAGAGGAACATCCCGGCGATTCAGACCAACTGTCGGATCATAGCCCGCCTGGACGTGCTGGCCGGGTTCGCCCAGCTGGCACGGGACAACCACTACAACCGTCCGGAGATGACCAAGGATCTTACCATTGACATCAAGGCCGGCCGCCATCCGGTCATCGAGACATTGATGCCGGCTGGAGATGAATATGTTCCCAACGACATATTCCTTGACAACAAGAAGCAGCAGATCATCATCCTGACCGGTCCGAACATGGCCGGTAAGTCGGCATTGCTCCGCCAGACGGCCCTCATCGTGCTGCTGGCCCAGATCGGATCGTTCGTGCCTGCCGAAAGCGCCCGGATCGGGTACTTCGACAAGATCTTCACAAGGGTCGGGGCCACCGACAACATCTCCAGAGGAGAATCAACCTTTATGGTCGAAATGCTGGAGACCTCGATGATCCTTCACAACCTGTCGGAGCGCTCGCTGGTGCTTCTGGACGAGATCGGGCGAGGAACCTCGACCTACGACGGAATGTCGATCGCCCGCGCGATAGTCGAATATATTCATGAATATGGTCACGGCGCCAAAACACTCTTCGCCACTCACTATCACGAGCTTAACGACCTTGAGGAGATATATTCAAGGGTCCGGAACTTCCACATCGCGGTGAAGGAAGTCGGCTCGCAGGTGATCTTCCTGCGCAAGCTCAAGGAGGGCGGGACCGCGCACAGTTTCGGTATCCACGTCGCAAGGATGGCCGGGATGCCCAAAGAGGTGATCCAGAGTGCCGAGAACACGTTGAAGGCTCTGGAGATGAATGATTCCCAGCACATTGTAAGCGCCAGGAAAGGCGAGATCAAGAAGCCTGTCCAGACCAAGGCCGGCACCCTTGAGAGTGACGGCAGCCTCCAGCTCTCGTTCTTCCAGCTGGATGACCCTACGCTCGAATCCCTGCGCGACAAACTCGCCGGAGCCGATCTCAACAACATCACCCCGCTCCAGGCCTTCGACCTCCTCCGCTCGATGAAGGACGAGCTTGGAATATAGATGGTCTGAATTTCAGAAAGGTTACTTAGATAAAACCCCTGCCGCTCATCTCGGCAAACCGAACCTGTTCCCCTGTTCTGAGTGCTGGACGGATTCGCCGGGCGGCATTTTCGGTCAAAATCGTTGCCCGGGAGGGTTTATAAGAGCTCTCCAGGCAACGAAAAAGCTCAAAAATGTCGCCCAAGAGTTCACAAATCGCCATACTGGAGAGTTATTTTGGAATTTACTATGGTATTTCCCAAAACAATTCCTAACTTTCGGGAACGAAATTAACAAAAAATAGACAATGAGAAGTAATCTGTTTGTGCAGGCCGCCATCGCGGCCGTGGTCTTCGTTGTTGCGGGATGCGACAAGGAAGCCGAGAAAGTTCAATGACAACGGGCAAGGTTGGAAAGCAGGGAAAAATCTATTCTATGCGGCTGTGGGCGAGACAAAGAACGGCGATGTCGCGCTGAACTGGTTCTGGCTTGAGATGCCTGAGAATCCGGGAGACGACGTGAAGATCCTTGACTCTCCGAAGAAGTAACCCCGAAAAATGTCCGAAGACGACCCTGCGACAATTTTTAGGGTCATCTCAACAAGTCAAAACACAAAAGGCTGACCAATTGGTCAGCCTTAATTAATTATTTTGTTGTGGAGGATAACGTGCTTGTAATCACTTAAATACACTGCCATCCCCCTGTCCGAAACTGGAGGGAGAACAGTGTACTATCTAATTGATATAGAATCTAATAGGCTCCACTCCTATGCCTTGACGGCGGCCTTGCGGGATTCGATGCCGTGGATGATGTTGATCAGGACACTGCCGAGGATGCCGGCGCAGAGGGAGCCCATCAGGACGGCGACCTTGCCCATATCACGCAAGCGGGCCATCACCTCAGGAGTCTGGTCACCGAACGACAGGGTGTCCACGAAGATGGACATCGTGAAGCCGATACCTCCAAGACAGGCCACCGCTATCAGCATAGGCCAAGTGGATTTCGCAGGCATCTCGCCCACGTGAAGCTTGACAGCGATGAAACTGGCGAGGGATATTCCCAGAGGCTTTCCAAGGACAAGGCCAAGGAATATTCCCATACTGACGCTGCCGAGAACCTGATCGAAATGGAACACGTTGAAATAAGACACGTCCGGAATCTCCACTCCTGCGTTGGCGAGGGCGAAGATCGGCATTATCAGGAAATTGACCCAAGGGCCGAGAGCGTGCTCAAGACGGTAGCTCATCCCGATGGAGTCTCTGGAGATCGCTGACAACCTCCTCAGGCAATGCCTCTGCGGACCGTTAGGGAACTCGGAGGACGTGGAGGCTATCCCATTATATTCATTAAGTCTGCGGATGTACTGGAGACGCTTGCGGTGGAAGTAGGCCTCGTTGAACCTTGGGGTCATCGGCACGAGGAACGCCATCACGACACCTGACATCGTGGAGTGGATGCCGGCATAGTAGAAGAGCGACCAGATCGCGATGGCCGGAACAAGATAGAACCAGCCTCGTTTCTCACCCAACTTATTCATCAACAGCACCAAAGCAATCAGCACAAACGCTATGCTCAGAAGTCCGAAGTTGATTGTGCCGCCGTAGAACAAAGCCACTACGAGAATGGCGATGAGGTCATCGGCAATGGCCAGCGCGGTCAGGAAAACCTTCAGCGACACGGGCACACGATCACCCAGAATGGACAGAATGCCGACAGCAAAAGCGATGTCAGTGGCGGTAGGAATACCCCAGCCGGAAGCGGCCGCCGAGCCATGGTTGATGGCAGTGAATATCAACGCCGGAGCCACAACTCCGCCGAATGCGGCGATCACCGGCATCATCGCCTTCTTCAGGCTGGAAAGTTCCCCGTTCTTCATCTCGCGCCTGATCTCCAGACCGACCGTGAAGAAGAAGACCGTCATCAGGATGTCGTTGATGAACTTCTCGACCGTCATTCCGTTAGGAAACAGGATGCTCTCACCGCCCGGACTCTGGAATCTCAACGAGATGTCCGTCTCCAGGAAGTTATGGTAAAACTCTTTGGTGAACGGAAGGTTGGCCAGAAGCATCGCCACCACGACACAGCAAAGCAACAGGACACCCTGCGCCCACGGTAACTGGGAAAACTGCTTCCTTCTATGGTCAAAGTTCCTGATGCCTTTGGTCCAGGTGTAAATAGGAAATAGCCTCATAATATTACTTTTAATATAAGGGATAGGCCGACAAAACAACCGACCAATTCCCTAACAATCATTTATGTGATTATTCTCCGTAAAGGTACTTATGCTGCGCCGGGGTCAGCGTGTCGATCGTGATTCCCCAGTCCCTCAACTTTCTGAAAGCCACCTCGCGGTCAATGGACTCAGGCACGCAGTGAAGCATATCTCCAAGATCCCTTGCGAGAACCATCCTGTTGTCGGCCAGATACTTGGCGCTCAACGCCTGGATCGCGAACGACATATCCATAATCTCCGCAGGATGTCCGTCCCCTGCGGCAAGATTGACAAGCCTACCCTCGGCTATGATGTAAACCTTACGGCCGTCAGGGAGATCATATTCCTGAATATTCTGTCTCGCAGGTTTCTCACTGACAGCAAGTTCCTTCAGCTGGGCAACATTCACCTCGCAGTCGAAATGCCCGGCGTTGCAGCAGATCGCGCCGTCCTTCATCGCAAGGAAATGCTCCTTCGTGATGACATCGTCGCAGCCTGTGACAGTTATGAATATGTCGCCTTCAGATGCTGCCTGGGCCATGCTCATGACCTGGAAACCATCCATCACGGCCTCCATCGCCTTGATCGGATCAATCTCTGTGACAATTACTTTCGCACCGAGTCCCTTGGCTCTCATAGCCACCCCCTTGCCGCACCAGCCATAGCCTGCGACAACGACATATTTCCCGGCCACTATCAGATTGGTTGTCCTGTTTATGCCGTCCCAGACGGACTGGCCTGTGCCGTAGCGATTGTCGAAGAAATGCTTGCAGGCGGCGTTGTTCACAAGCATCATCGGGAATCTCAGCCTCCTTTCACGGTTCATCGTCTCCAGACGGAGGATTCCGGTCGTGGTTTCCTCGCAGCCGCCGATGACATTCGGAATCAGTTCCGGATAGTTCCCGTGGATCATCGTCACGAGGTCTCCGCCGTCATCTATGATGATGTTCGGGCCGCATTCTATGACACGCCTGATGCCGTGTTCATATTCCTCGGGAGTCGCCCCGTGGACAGCGAAGACGTTCAGTCCTTCATGCACAAGAGCCGCGGCGACATCGTCCTGAGTGGAAAGCGGGTTGCTCCCGGTGACGTACATCTCCGCCCCGCCTTCGGCCAGCACCTCGCAAAGATGAGCCGTCTTGGCCTCCAGATGCACGGAAAGAGCCACTTTCAGCCCCTTGAACGGCTTGGTCTCCTTAAATTCCTTCTCCAGACCATCAAGCAGAGGCATATGATGCCTTACCCATTCTATCTTCAGCTCTCCGCTTTCCCAGAGCTGAGGGTCGCGTATCTCACTCATTTCTAAAAACTGATTCCACGACTTCGGCACGCCGGCGGTTCATGAACATCCCAACGCCCGTCATCGCTGTGTTAACTTGGCAAAGATAGCCATTTTATCCGAGCCTTTCGCCACATCTTCCATTCTTTCACCAAATAGCGACCAAAAGATTTGCGCATCGTGGCAAGATAGATTACTTTTGCGGTGTTTATTATGGTCTAAAGTTTGCTGAAAACTTTGTTTACGCCTTTTTTAGACAGAAAAATTTTAATTTAGGAACATGAAAAAAATAAGTTGCTTCAGATTAAGAGAAGATTTTCGAGGATAGATCTTTTTTTGAAGAAGGAGTGTGCCGGTGGCACATGACTGATGAGAAAAGAGATCTAGACCGAAAAGATTCCTTAAGATGATGCAGGTTATTTTTTGAATGTTACTTAACTGACTAACGTTCTGCATTTGCAAAACACTACTATTCTCCACCGCTATGAGGTGGAGGCAAGTCCCTCCCCCGAGGGGAGGGATTTAGGGTAGGGGTAACGTGAATAGATAAGGGTGGGCAATCACCTTCGAACGTGAGATAATATTTTTTACAGCAGGTAATTGCCTACTTGCGAAAGATGAGTTTACTGAATATTATGGGACTTTTAGACGGAAAGGTAGCCCTCATAACGGGCGCCGCAAGAGGAATCGGCAAGGCCATCGCTATGAAATTCGCTTCCGAGGGAGCCGATGTGGCTTTCACTGACCTCGTCATCAATGAAGCTGGTGAACAGACAGTCAAGGACATCGAGGCCTTCGGCCACAAGGTGAAGGCATACGCCTCCAACGCCGCGAGCTTCGAGGAGACTCACAATGTCGTGAACCAGATTCTTGCGGATTTCGGCAGGATTGACATCCTTGTGAACAACGCCGGCATCACCAAGGACGGGCTCATGCTCAGAATGAGCGAGGCCCAGTGGGACGCCGTGCTGAATGTAAACCTCAAGTCAGCATTCAATTTCATCCACGCCCTGACCCCGATCATGGCCCGTCAGAGAGGCGGGAGCATCATCAACATGTCTTCTGTCGTGGGAGTCTCCGGCAACGCCGGCCAGTGCAACTACTCGGCTTCCAAGGCCGGTCTAATCGGTCTGGCCAAGTCCATCGCCAAAGAGATGGGTCCGCGCGGCATAAGAGCCAACTGCATCGCCCCTGGATTCATCATCTCGGACATGACCAACGCCCTCTCAGAGGAAGTGCGTGACGCCTGGGTGAAGCAGATTCCGCTCCGCCGCGGAGGCACCCCGGAGGATGTCGCCAACGTGGCCGTCTTCCTCGCCAGCGACCTCTCCAGCTATGTCTCCGGCCAGGTCATCCACTGCTGCGGCGCGATGAACTGCTAGGGCGGGCGGCGCAAAGGAAGCCGTGGAGGCCAACTACTTGAATATTAAGCAGCAACAATAACCTCCTCCTGTCTGTGGAGGAGTATTTATTATATTCATGAATATCAAGCCATAACCCTCCATAAGGTACCATGCCCCCCCCAGACTGTCTGAAAAGTCTCGGCGAGAGTTGAAAAGTCTGTACCCACTACAGGGGAGACTACGAATTTTCAATCCTCGCAGGGGGTACTTTTACTTTTAAGACATTCTCCCCCACAGCAGATCAGCCTTTCCGCTGGAGCATCAGTGAAGTCTTGACAACCAGCCAATCATAGTGCTTGATGAACTCCGAAAGATCATTGTACGGGACAAGGTTCTCTAGCTGCTTTTTAAGTTCGTTCCTCTCGGGACCAAGGATGTAGCCGTTGATGATGTGGGAAGCCTCGTAGCGCAGGTGCTCACAAACAGCCAGTTTCTCTAAACATGAATATGTCGGCTCGCCACTGTCCGAATGTGAGGCAGAGTAACTGTACGGTATCCCTTCCGCGACCTTAGGATCCTCCCAGACAACAGGAGAACACAGACTCATCTTCGTGTACCTATGCCAAGCGTTTGACATGTCCTGAAACTCCTTTCTTTGGAGCTCCAGAATGGCGTAAAGCTCAGGCTTTCCCTCCTTGCGCCTTCTTTCCTTCAGACCGGCCCTACGCTCCTCCCAGGTTTCCTTGCCTTCTGTGGCTTTCTGGTAGTTGTCATAGAACATGATCGCCTCGTCCCTGAACGAGAGGCCGAAAATGTTGTCCGAAGTCCAGATGCTCTGCCCGTCTCCGAACAAACGGAGGACATCGCCATAGGCATCAGAGTAAAACCTGACGATTTTCCTGTCATGTTCCGTGGCGGATTCAACATGCACGGCGATGATCAGATTCCTCACACCATCCTTTCTGTAGCGGAAAGCCGTCTCCAGCAAATCCAATCCGACCCGAAGACTTTCATTGTCGTCGTCCAAGGCCACGACCACATAGTTGAGTGCGTCAAGCCTCTCAAGAAACATGTCCCGGAACGAGTCCGCCCCTGTCGTCATGTTGAAGAAAGAGACCTCATCACAACCTTTCAATCCTGGAACCCTGTAGAAGAAATCTCCCAGACAATCATTCATATTCCTGTCAATGACATCGCAGTGGAATCCAGACTTGTTCCCTTCCTTGTCCGGAAACGCTCCGAACTCGTAGAGAAACCTCAAAGCCCCTTGCCCGGCGTTGCCGAACCCGATGATCATTGAGTTGAACGCCGATGTGACATAACCCAGCTTATTATTGTCCTTATCCACCGCCACATCGACATAATTGACCGGAGCGAACTCTGGCTTTGACTTCAATGACTGACCGATAAGAAAAGCGGAATCTATGAAATGTACATCAGAGTCCACAGCCATCGAGAAACGGGAGTTAAGTCCACCTCTCCTGGCATGGCAATAGACAGTGATCCCGATGTCGGAACGAAGCAGGTTCTCCAGACAGACAAGGTTTTCACGCTCGTCATCCGACAGGATGAATATCCTGCTGCCTGGCGCCGAAGCCCAATCTTCAAGACGTTCCAATCCGATGTACTTGAAAGCATTGGCGCTGGAGGAATATTTTAAATGCCTTTTTGCCCTGAGAACATGAATGTTGGCACTCTGTCCGACGGACGAAGAACAATCACGTTCATCGCTCCGGAGATTGAATATGTACTTGAACGACTCGGGGCCTCCTCCGTCCTCCTTGTCTGGAAAATCCACCAGAATGACCGTCTCAGTTCCTTTGGACGCAATGTCTCTGGCAAGATCGATTGACCTTGAATCCGTTCCGAAGATTATCGACGCGCCCTTACCAGCCAGTTTCCTGTTATGCCACAGCCACAGACGGCTTTCGCTCAACCTGTACAGGACATACATCACGAAATAGGATGTCGTGGCAACCGAGCACAGGAACAATGTTGCGGCGATCGTAAGGATCAACTGTGAGTGTCGAACCAGTTCCGGATCTGTCAGCACATTGAAAAGGCAGTTGGAGTTCACGCTTCCGAGGAACATCTTCACGGCACTCATTATCGAGAATGTAAGCCAAGGAAGCAATGACCGGACACCCATCTCATAGTAGATGAATCCGTACATCCCGGAGCTTAGCGCCGCTATGACAATCACCGGGATCCACAGTTTTCTAACCTTGCGCTTATACATTATGACAAGCATAAGCACATAGAGCACGCTGACGATCAATGCGGCCCAAAAGTAGATGTTCGTCATTGAAAGACAGTTTCTCATTTTAAACATATTACGAAAAACAAGTGGAGGATAATCTGTTTATATTCAATGAAAAGCACTTCCCCCTTTAGCACATGTCAACCAAAGGGGAAGGCTCAAATCTTTAAATCACAACCAATTAACCTACACAAGATTGTGACTTTGGAATGGGGTTACTGTGGTTATTTCCTTTTTTCCTCAGTCTTGGCCTGAAATTTGGCGACATCAATCACAAAGCGCTCATGGGTACCCTCACCTATGAGCCCTTTTTCGTCATAAGCCGCGACCTTGAAGACAATTCTGCGGCGGTCTATCTCCACAACCTCGCTTTCGCACCACACTTTCAGTCCTACAGGTGTCGATGAGACATGCGACACGTCCACTTTGGTTCCGACAGTCTCCTGCCCCTCCTCAAGGTAAGGTTTTACACTGAGTCTGCTGGTACGCTCCATGAGAGCGATCATCATAGGGGTGGCGAAAACCTTCACAGTTCCGCTGCCGATGTGGCTCGCGGTAAGTTCTTCCGTCACGATCTCATCTTGACGGCCTTTGATTCCGAGTTCTATCATATCTCCGTTGTGTTTCTTCTGACAAATTTACGAATAGCCGGGCGCTTCGACAAACTCAGCGACCAGACTGTTCAAGGGCGGGCGCTTCGGCAGGCCCGGCGGCCGGGTTAAGCATGGGGAAGCAAGGTTTGTCATGCCCTTATGACCTGGACTCCGAGTTCCTCTATCAGGCCTTTTGTCTCATCCGGCAAGGCGGAATCCGTGATCAGGATGTCAACATCCGACAGTTTCGAAATGTGGGCAAAACCGCGCTTCCCGAGCTTGCTGGAATCGCAAAGGACAATTTTCCTCTCCGCCGACTGCATCATCTGCTGGGTCAGTTCCGCTTCCTCCCTTGTCGCACAGGTGATTCCATGAATGACATCAAGGCCGTCAATCCCAAAGAACAATTTGGAACAGAATATGTTCCGCACTGATTGAATTGCATCGTTGCCATAGACGGACAAAGTGTTACTGTACAACATGCCTCCAACCTGCATCACTGAAATACGGTCGTTTTCACCAAGAATTGTCGAGATGTTGACCGCCGTCGTCACGACATTGAGCCGCCCCTTCGGCTTCAGGTTCTCGGCGAAAACCGCGATAGTGGAGCCGGAAGCCATGAGAATGGAATCATTCTCCTCAATGAGTTCAGCGGCAGCCCTTGCGATCTGAAGCTTGGCATCGTAGTTTATCAACTTTTTCTTTCCAAGGCTGATGTCCTTTATCGGAGCGGAAGACGGCATCGCGCTTCCATACGACCGGTGCAGCAAACCTTTTGATTCAAGGTAATTCAAATCTTTTCTAATCGTGGTCTGGGTCACACCGAACCTCTCGGCCAAGACCGAAACCTTGACAAGACCTTGATCGAATATCGAGTCGAGAATTAATTGTCTTCTTTCACGAATTCCTCCCATTATTCCAGAAACAATTTTATCGTTTGTTTATCAAGCGTTAAAAACACGGCTTACTTAGTAATCCTTAAAAAATAACTTGGTAATCTTTGATTGTCTTTTCGGTCTAT
>UQUJ01000065.1 GCA_900544195.1 uncultured Alistipes sp.
ATTTCACTGTACTCTTTCTCCCCGTACAGTGACAACTTTTTTCAGTTCAAGTCAATGTGGCAGATATGACAGTATTGGAAGACTTGGCTTCTATTGATTATGGAAAGAGTGCTGATCTGGAAAATTTTTCTTTCTATCGAACAACAAGCCATCATTTCAAATATGCTTATGATGTATGTGTCGGAGACATAAATGAACGTAAAAAAGTGGCGACCGCACGTTTCGGGCGGTACGGTGATGTTGAGGTTTCCGATTACTTCTTTTATCGTGTGGAGAATTACGTTTTGTATGATTTCGATTTGCTCAAATACACACTGACAATTCCAGAAATGCTTGGTATGTGCTTTCACAATTTCACTTCCTTGGACATAGCCATTGACGCAAGGACAGACATCGCAAGGCTGATGAGAAGAATGTGGCATAGGGAAGATGTGACGACAATCATCAATGGGAAAGCTATAAGGGATAGAAAGGCTATTGTCAAGCACCTCAACCTGACATATTCAACAAGCCTTGAACGCTTGAAGAACTTGACCGTGTATGTCAAGCAGTCCAAAGCCTCGCACGACAAAACCAAGGGCGTGACAGTCCAAGCCTACAACAAAGGGAATGAGATTTCTGAGGCATCGCATAAGGATTACATTCGTGAATTTTACGGCAACCCTAAACGACTGTACCGTTTGGAGGTGCATTTGAACAATGCTGAAATCAAAGACTATTGTAAGCGTCTGGATGTGTCCCAAGACTTGAATATGATATATGACCAAACGTTCTTGACGGATATGTTCTATTATCATCTATCTTCTGTGATTAGATTTACAAAAGGGAGGGAGAAACTCGATTGGAAAGACATTGTCAAAAGCAATGGCAGGTTATGATGACAACACCCCCTGTCATTGCATATTTGAAGTGATTGCTGGGTGGATTATGGTAGTATCAAAGCATCAATAAGTGATTGATGTGGCAATTGTTTTTCCAGACTGATTTTTGTATTTTTATACAGAGAAAGACGGTAAAAAAGCCTTTTATCTTTCTATAAGAATAAGCCATCAGGCATCCAAATTTTCAAAGACAATGTAACAAGAATATATGGTTGGTCACATCGTGTCCAAAGGTCGTAGCATCCCTTGGCGAACAAAGACTGTTTTCTCAAATGGAGAGCAGAGCCGAAAGCGAATAAGCGGTCGCAGCGTAAGAGCGATGAAATGAATAAATGAAAGTTGAACGACATAAAATTAAGCACGGATGAATTACGTGAATTTGACTTTTTTAAGAACATAGATGAAGAGCAGGCGGCAGCGGTAACAGAGTTTCTTGCCGACTATGCCGTAATTGTTTATAATGTGTTGAAATCAAAAGAAAGAGAAGATGAAAATTGAAGATAGTTTGCAAGCCTTTGCCAAAGGGAAAAAGGCAGAGTTAAAGAAAGGTGGCAGAGCCGTAATATATCAACGTGTGAGCAGTAAGGAACAAGAGTTTGGTTACAGCCCAGAGACACAGATAGACGTATGTAACAAGTGGGCGGAAAGACATCACTATGACGTGGTGAAAACTTTTGAGGGAGAACACGAAAGTGCGAAGTCTGATGCGAACCGAAAGAGATTTAACTCTATGTTGAAATTCGTAAAGGATAAGAAAAATAGGATTGATGCGGTGATAGTATATTCGACAAGCCGTTTTTCAAGAACGGGAACAGAGTCTTTTTCCATTGTCGATGAGCTGAAACGTAAGGGCGTGACTGTCTTTTCGGCAACATCGGATTATGACGCAAGGACGGCAGAGGGGGAGTGGATGCAAGGTGTGGAGTTGGTCAATGCACGTCACGACAATGCCGTTAAATCAAGAGCGGTTCGGGATGCAGGAGCCAAAGCGTTGAGGTCTGGACATTGGGTGGCGAAAACACCGATAGGCTATGATATGGTTACCACCAGAAAAGAGCAGAAGATTACAGTAAATGAACAAGGAATACTAATCCGCAAGGCATTTAAGATGAAAGCGGATGAAAATCTGTCTAATGAGGAAGTGAGACAGAGGATGAAGACAATGGGGTTGGATTTGAGCAAACAGAAGTGGTCGTGGATTTTCCACAATGTCTTTTATGCCGGCTACTTCTCGCATCCATTTTTGGAGGGGGAAGTAATCAAAGGGACACAGGAACCGTTGGTGACATTGGCGAATTTCTACAAAGTGAATAATATCATAAAAGAGACGCATTCAAAGGGGTATGAGACAAAAACGGACAAAGAGTATGCTCCGCTTTTAGGGTCGCTGAAATGCCCCGTATGCGGTCATAATCTGACGGCTTCATTAAGTACCAAGATGAGAAAGAAGTATGGCAGGGAAGTGGGGTATTATGTGTGCAGCCACAAGAATTGCAGATGCAATGTTTCTACATTGAAAGCCAATTCTGAATTTGAAGACTGGATTGACGGTATCACAATTCCGGATGAACTTACAGAAGTGTTGACATTGCAGTTGAGAAAGGCATTCCCGATACTGAATAAGGATAACCAAGAAGAGGTGAAAGCTATTAAGACCAACCTCACAAATAAGGAAAAGGAAATAGATACGGTCGAATATAGGCTTGCAACGGAAGTATCACCCAAAATACGAGATATATGTTTACGCCAGTTGGAAAAATTAGAGGCGGAAAGAGACGCTATTCGTGCGGAACTTGATGAGAGGCACAAAGAAATATTGAACCTCGACAATTACATTGATTTTGGGCTTGGACTTAAAGATAATATGCTGAAATTATGGCAGTTGGCAAGTCTTGGTCAGAAACGCCACATTCAGAATCTTGTCTTTCCGGAGGGTTTTGTCTGGAGCAAGAAAAATGACGATATTGAACCTCTTTCCAAAAATGAATTCTTCTTTCAATATCCTTTGAAATCAATGAGTTATGAGGAAAAGAAAAACGGACAAACCGTCATTTCTGATGATTTGTCCGCTTTGGCTCCTCAAGTAGGACTTGAACCTACGACCCCCTGATTAACAGTCAGGTGCTCTAACCAACTGAGCTATTGAGGAATTTTTGTCAACCTTTTCGGTTGTTTGTTCCTTTCGGGAGTGCAAAGGTACAACAAAAATTGATTAGTGCAAATTTTTTTGTAGTATTTTTTGTGTACCTTTGTGTGAATTTCTCGGAGGAGGAAAATGGACATAGACTTGTTTTCAGAGATCGTCAAGGGGCTGATCCTTGATAATGATGAGGTTACGCTGCCAGGCTTGGGGACTTTCGTTTCCGAGGTGGTGCCTTCGACTTTTTCGGACAAGGGCTACACGATCAATCCTCCTTACCGCAGATTGTCTTTCAGGCAGCGTGGATCAGAGGATGACAGGTTGCTGGCGGAGTTCTATTCCAAGGCGAACGGAACTGGTTTCGAGACTTCCCGAAGGATCCTTTCAGAGTTCATCGCTGGGTTGAGGAACACGCTTCAGACCAAGAAGATCGTGGTTTTCCCTGGGCTTGGGCGTCTGCGCGCCACAAAGGAGAATACTTTTTTCTTTATCGCGGACGAGGATCTGGACGTCTACCCTTACGGGGTCGGGTTGGAACCGGTGTCGCTCAAGACACATGAGGAGACACCTGACGAGGTGGCACAGAGTGTGGCGGCGCTTCGGGAGCTGGTTGATGAGCCCGTGGCACCGGTCGCTGAGCTGGTCGAAGCGGCTGATGTGACAGGAGATGATGCTGCGAAGGAGTCGCTTCGACAGGCTCGGCGACCTGAGGAAAAGACTGAGCGGCGTGAAGAAGCGGTGGCTCGGCCGGAAAAAGTGGAGGAATATAGGGAGGCAAGCATATCGACGGAAACTCATATCGGGAAGAGGCGAGGATGGAAAGTGGCTGCTGTCGTGGCCGCAAGCGTGGTGGGAGTTGCTTTGCTGGCTCTTGGAATATTCATACTCCTCGCTCATGTCGCTCCCGGATTCATTGACTCGATCCTTTATACTCCTGAGGAATTGAGGATAATTAATTATTGAGGATTATGGAAAAGGTTAACGTCTCTGACAATAGATTCAGCACCGACATAACGATTCCGTGCTACGACACGGACGCTTCGTTCCATCTGAAACCTGCCGCGTTTATGGATCATGCCCAGGAAATGGCGTATCTTGCGGCGCAGGCCCTGCATTTCGGCTATGATGACCTCCAAAAGCATCACACCGCATGGGTGCTCTCAAGGATGCGTATGGATTTCCTGAATCCTCCGGAATGGACGGACGAGACAACTCTCTATACTTGGCACAAAGGACAGGACGGCCTGTTCTTTCTAAGGGACTTCGAGATGCGCAGGAAGGGTGACACTGACTTTCAGGACAAGTCCGGTGTGCTGGTGGCCTGCACTTCTTCGTGGCTCGTGATGAATGTCGAGACCCGAAGGCTCGTGCGCAGCGATGAGGTTCTGAATTTGGTCCCGGCGACGACCCAATGCCATGACAATGCGATCCAGACCCCTTGCGGCAAGGTCGTCATGCCAAAGAATATTCCCGCGGAGGAAGTGGGCTGCCACAAGGCTGAATATTCGGACATCGATGTCCTGGGCCACACCAACAACGCCCGCTATGTGGTCTGGGCCATGGACAGCATCGACTATCCGGAAGTGGCCGCGAACAGGGTGAAGAGCATCAGCATCAACTTCATCAAGGAGACAAGGCCGGAAGAGGTTGTGAGGATATTCAGAAGCGATGTGCGGACTGACAATGGAAGAACGTATTTCATAGAAGGTAAAATTGAAGACAAACCGTGCTTTTGCGCGCGGATAGATTTCTGATTTGATATGCGAGATTTGTTTTTAGGGGCTGGAATAGCCCATTCGATTCTGGTTTTCGCAGTCGTGATTGCGATCGGACTGTATCTTGGCAAGTTCAAGATCAAAGGTATTTCCATTGGTTCGACGTGGATTCTGTTTGTGGCCATCCTTTTGAGCCATTTCGGCCTGAGGGTGGACACGACCGTCATGAACTTCATGAAGGATTTCGGCCTGATCCTCTTCGTGTTTTCGATCGGCCTTCAGGTCGGCCCTGGATTCTTCCATTCGTTCAAGAAGGGTGGTCTCCAACTGAACTTGCTGGCTGTCGCGCTCGTGCTTCTTGCCGTCGCCGTGACTGTGGCGATTCATTTCATCACCGGAGAGGACCTCAAGACAATGGTCGGTGTGATGTCAGGTGCCGTGACCAACACTCCTGGCCTTGGAGCCGCCCAGCAGACATTGGCTGATTCGATGCGTGCCGAGAACTATCTGGCGTCAGATGTCACTTCCGCCACATCCGGACTGGCTTCGGCCTATGCCGTGGCCTATCCTTTGGGTGTCCTGCTCGTGATTGCGCTGATGATGTTCTTCAAGGCCATATTCAAGGTCGATTTGAACAAGGAGAAGGAAGTCCTTGACAACGAGGACAACAATGAGGATGTCGCCAGGCGCATGCACTGCGAGGTGGAGAACCCGGCTATCTTCGGCATGACAATCAGGGACGCCACCAAGGATCTGGGCAATTCCATCGTGATCTCCAGAATACTTCGCGACGGGCTCATGTCCGTTCCCGGGCCTGATACCGTTCTCCAGAAAGGAGACAAACTTCTGATCGTCACTTCTCAGAAGAATGTGGACTCGCTTAGGATCACCTTCGGAGAAGAGGTTCCGATGCACCTTCAGGACTGGGAGCAGCTGGATGCCAGGATGGTGAACAGGAAGATAACCGTCACCAAGACGAACCTTACGGGAGTGACCCTCAGAAGTCTCAATGTCAGAGCTAATTATGGGGTCAGTGTCACCAGGGTCATAAGATCCGGTGTCGGCCTTGTCGCAAGACCTAACCTCATCCTCCAGATGGGAGATGTGTTGAGGGTTGTCGGTCCGGAGCTCGGAATAGAGGAGGTAGCCAATCTTGTTGGTAACCAGACTTCGACTTTGAACCACCCGAACCTTATCCCGATCTTCTTTGGAATCGCTCTTGGTGTGATATTCGGTTCAATTCCTATCGCCATCCCCGGCATTCCTCAGCCTATCAAGCTGGGACTTGCCGGAGGTCCGCTGATCATCGCGATTCTGCTTGGCTATTTCGGCCCGAAGTGGAAGATCACGACCTACACGACCCAGAGCGCTAACCTGATGGTCAGGGAGATGGGAATATCCTTCTTCATGGCGGCCGTCGGCCTCGGTGCCGGACAGAACTTCGTAAGCTCCATCCTTAACGGAGGTTACTGGTGGATTCTTTACGGCGCGCTGATCACATTCATCCCGGTTTGTGCCATCGGCCTGATCGCAAGATATGCATGCAAACTGAACTTCTACCAGATCTGCGGTCTGATCTCCGGAGGAACTACCGATCCGGCTGTCCTTGCGTTTACTCAGGGCGCCTACGGAACCGACTATCCTTCAGTCAACTATGCGACAGTCTATCCTCTGTCAATGTTCATGAGGGTGTTGGTTGCCCAGCTGCTGGTCCTTGTGGCGATAGCCTGACGCCATGTTCGAGTTGATCTATCCTGCCACTCCGGCGATGATCCTGCCGCTGCCGTCCGCTGACAATCCTGGCGACCGTCCGCGCACGTGCGGGGAGATGGTGCCGATTGTGGAAGAGAATGGCTTGGTCGTAGGTCAGGCCACGAGAAAGACCGTGCATGATGGTTCCGGACTCATGCATCCGGTCATCCACCTGCACATAATCAACCGCGAGGGTTGCCTCTACATCCAGAAGCGCTCCATGAAAAAGGATCTTCTTCCGGGGTGCTGGGACACTGCGGTCGGAGGTCATGTGGACTATGGTGAAAGTCTGGAGGAGGCACTTTACAGGGAATCCTCGGAAGAGTTGGGGTTCCGGGACTTCAATCCGGTTTACCTGAAATCCTACGTCTGGGAGTCTGCCCGGGAGAAGGAACTTGTGAATGTCTTCGCCACGGTGGGTAGCTTTGTCCTGAAACCTGACAATGACGAAGTCGCGGAAGGACGTTACTGGAATATGTCCGAGATCGAATCGAATCTTGGCAGGGGAATGTTCACCCCGAATTTTGAGCAGGAATTCAAATCAATCAAAGACACTTTACTGGCATTGCTATGATGGACAAGCTAATCGACAAATTCATAAAGGATCAGCTGTCGGTCTGGCCGATGGCCGCCGAGAATTACCGCAATCTAAAGAAAGCGGAGACCAAACATCTGGATGTAGGAGGACTCAAGGTCCTTGCCCAATATAATCCGTGCCGCAGAATTTCGTCTGAGGCCCCTCTTGACAAGAAATCCATCAGCGAAAGGCCTTGCTTCCTGTGTCCGGAAAACCGTCCGGCCGAGCAGACGAACATTGAGTTCGAAGGACGCAAGGGGCGCAAGTACCGGGTGACCTTGAATCCGTACCCTATCTTCCCGTCCCATCTGGTGATCTCCGGCTTTGACCACACACCACAGTCAATCTGGCACCGTTACCAAGACCTTCTCGACTTTGTCAAGGAAAATCAGGAATATCTCGGGTTCTACAACGGTCCTCAGAGCGGGGCCTCGGCTCCGGACCACATGCATTTTCAGGCGTGTCCGCAAGGCTTGATGCCACTCCAGGACAGGGTTGACGAATTGCTTGACGCCGGCGAAGGCGGCACATTAAAGTTCCTGACGAATGTAAAGGAAGCCAGGTTGTTCCAGCTTGATGAATATGCCCGAGGCGTTTTCGTGCTCCGGGGAACAACGGCGAAATCCACGGCGAAGCTGTTCTACAGGCTTCTGGACTGCGCTCCTGTTCCGGAGGATTCTGACGAGCCGAGGCTCAACCTGATCGCGTGGTGTCATGGCGGTGAGTACCGTTCCGCTGTGATATTCAGGGAAAAACACCGTCCGCATAACTATTTCTCCACAGATTCCGACCATCTTGCGATGAGTCCTGGCTGTGCTGACATGGCAGGAGTCTATGTGGTTCCGGAGAAAGAAGACTTTGACAAACTTGACTCAAGGATTCTTTCACAGGTTGTGGAAGAGGTGGCCGCAAGCGAGGCGACGGAGAAAGAGATCATCTGGAGGCTGACCAGAACCCAGAACAGGTTGGAGGTCGGCATCATGTCCGGTCAGGAGATTGAATTTGAGATAATTTCGGATGGAGCCGGAAAGCAGAAAGTGGAATATTCAGGCGGGCGCATCTCCTACAACGGTGTGCTGTATGACGAATTGGTCTTCGAGGCCCAGACAGAGGCCACTATGTTCGCCGAGCCGTCCTTCATCCTCTATGGGGTGACCATAGGGGTGGATTTCCATTGGGAGCGCAAGGTGACCCAGAAGTTTGCCGGGACGCTGAAGTTCATCGTGGATGGGGACAGGGTCACGGCTGTGAATATTGTCGGAGTTGAGGACTATCTTTTGAGTGTGATCTCTTCGGAGATGAAGGCCTCGGCCGGGCTTGAGTTCCTCAAGGCTCACGCTGTCATTTCCCGGTCCTGGGTTATGGCTCAGGTGGAGCACCGTAGGAAACCGGCCATTCGACAGGCTCAGGGGCCGGAGTCGGTTGATGGGTACGACACTGCGGTCGCTGAGCCTGTCGAAGCGCCGGTCACTTCGACAAGCTCAGTGGCCACTGAATCGGACTCAGTGGCTGCCGACAGTGCGGGCTCGGTGACCGAAGAGGGTGAGTACATCAAATGGTTCGACCACGATGACCATACATTGTTCGATGTCTGCGCCGATGACCACTGCCAGCGCTACCAAGGCCTTACCATGGCCGTGGGCGAGACCGTCCGCAAGGCCATAGACCAGACCTGGGGACTTGTCCTCACTTCCGAAGGCGAGATCTGCGACGCCCGCTTCTCCAAATGCTGCGGAGGTCGCATGGAACTTTTCAGCACCTGCTGGGAAGACAAGGACTACCCGTACCTCCAACCGTTGCCAGACACCCCTGACTGCGCGGAAGGTGGGAAGGTGTTCTGCGACACAAAGGACGAAGCCATTCTCTCCCAGGTGCTTAACGACTACGATCTGGAGACGGAGGACTTCTACAGATGGAGGACTGAATATTCAAGGACGGAGGTTTCCGACCTTGTCCGCAAGCGTTCAGGAATGGATTTCGGAACTATCCGCGCCCTTGTCCCTATTGAGAGGGGACCATCCGGAAGACTGAAACGGCTCAAGATAGTAGGCGACCGGAAGACCATTGTCATCGGCAAGGAACTGATCATCCGTCGCTGGCTCTCTGACTCCCATCTCAAGAGTTCGGCCTTTGATGTAAAATGGTATGGGGACAGACTTATTCTGGATGGTTCTGGTTGGGGACATGGTGTCGGGCTTTGCCAAATCGGCGCTGCCGTGATGGCAAGCAAAGGCTACACTTACGACCAAATCCTCCTGCATTACTATCCCGGAAGCAAGTTGGAAAGAAGATAAATAACAAACACATAATGAATAACAGCAATTTCACAAAACGTAACCCCTGGATGTGGATACCGACCCTATACTTTGTGGAGGGCATCCCATATTTTCTGGTCAACAATGTCTCTGTCCTGATGTTCGCCAAGATGGGCGTTCCTAACGGGCAGATGGCTCTGTTCACATCTCTGCTCTATCTCCCTTGGACGCTGAAATTCCTTTGGAGCCCTTTCGTGGACATCATCAAGACAAAGAGATGGTGGATCATCACGATGCAGATCATCATGTCCATCGCGTTTGTCGTTCAGGCTCTTACGATGCCTCATCCGTCAGCGGAAGCCATAGCGGCCGGCACCACTCCGATGAGCCTGTTCACGTTCACGCTTGTCCTCTTTGTGTTCGCAGCTTTCGCCTCGGCCACCCATGACATAGCCGCCGACGGGTTTTACATGCTGGCTCAGAGCCAGAGCAGCCAGGCGGCCTTTGTGGGAGTCCGCAGCACGTTCTACAGGCTGGCCAACGTCTTCGGCAACGGCGTGATCGTCGCTGTGGCCGGCCTTCTTGAGGCAAGGACCGGCAATGTGCCGCTGGCATGGCAGCTGACCATCGGAGGTTCCGGCATCCTGCTCACGGCTCTGACACTATACCACACGTTCGCGATTCCTAAGCCGGAGTCTGATGTGCCTAATATCCATGAAGATTCCGGCAACAAGGTCGCTGAAATTTTCGAGGGCTTCGGACGTACCGTCACGACATATTTCAAGAAACCGGGCGTCTGGCTTGCCATCATATTCATGCTTTGCTATCGTCTTCCGGAGGCTTTCCTCATCAAGATGTGCACTCCGTTCCTTGTCGCGGCCCGAGAGGCCGGGGGACTTGGAATGCAGACGGCTCAGGTCGGGATCGCATACGGCACGCTCGGTGTGATATTCCTGCTGCTCG
Source organism: uncultured Alistipes sp. (assembly GCA_900544195.1). GTDB lineage: Bacteria > Bacteroidota > Bacteroidia > Bacteroidales > UBA932 > Cryptobacteroides. The sequence continues at coordinate 10,284 of UQUJ01000065.1, forward strand.
GTGGCATTCTCGGAGGCCTTCTCGCTTCAAGACTGGGCTTGAAAAAGTCCATTTGGATCATGGCGGCTTTCATGACGCTCCCTTGTTTGTCGTTCGTTTATCTTGCTGTGGTCCAACCTACAAGCTTCGCTACCATCTGCACCTGCATCGCCATCGAACAGTTCGGCTACGGCTTCGGCTTCACTGCCTACATGCTCTACATGATGTACTTCTCCGAAGGTGAGTTCAAGACCTCGCACTATGCTTTCTGCACCTGTTTCATGGCGCTGAGCATGATGATCCCTGGCATGTTCGCCGGATACCTTCAGGAGTACCTCGGCTACAAGGGATTCTTCTGGATGGTGATTGTCTGCTGCATCGCGACCGTCGTTGTCACCTTCCTTGCGGACCGCAAGATCGATCCTGAATATGGCAAAAAATAGTCAGTCACTTAATAATCAACGAATATATGAACTCAATCAAAAGAATATTCACTGCCTTTCTTGGCATCGCGGCAACGGTCTCTTCTGTCGCCACAGCAGCTGAAAAACAGATAGTGCACACAGGGATTGAAGTGCTTGAAAGTCGTGGTTTTGAGGGACTTGTCGGCAAGAATGTCGGCCTTGTCACCAACCCGAGCGGTGTTGACCACAATCTCCGCTCCACCATCGACATCCTTCACGCCGCTCCGGGAGTCAACCTCAAGGCGCTTTTCGCCCCTGAGCACGGGGTCCGCGGCGATGCCTATGCCGGCTCCCATGTCGCTGATTTCAAGGATGCCAAGACCGGAATCCCGGTCTATTCCATCTACGGAGCCAACCGCAAGCCGAGCAAGAAGATGCTTGAGGGACTGGACATTGTTGTCTATGACATCCAGGACATCGGCAGCCGTTCCTACACATTCATCAGCACGCTTGGACTGGTGATGAGGGCCTGTGCGGAGAACGGTATCGAAGTCATGGTGCTTGACAGGCCTAACCCTCTGGGCGGCAATAAGGTGGAAGGATGTCTCGTTGAGCCGGGCTTCCACTCGTTCGTCAGTGAGTTCAGGATCCCTTACATCTACGGCCTCACCGTCGGCGAGCTTGCCATCATGATCAACGAGGAAGGCCTGAACTGTGGCGAAAAGGGGAACGAGGCCCCATTGAAATGCAAGCTCTCCGTCATCCCGATGGAAGGATGGCACAGGAATATGCTCTATCCTGACACTAATCTCCCTTGGATCCTTCCGTCTCCGAATATTCCTTACCCTCAGTCAGCCGTGAACTATCCGTCCTCCGGCATCACCGGCGAGTTCCAAGGGTATCTAAACATCGGCATCGGCTACACTCTCCCGTTCGAGGTGTTCGCGGCCGAGTGGATTGACGCTGACGCGCTGAAGGCCAGACTGGACAGCTACAACCTTCCGGGAGTGGCTTTCAGGACGATTCATTTCAAACCATTCTCCGGCAGCCTTCAGGGAAAACTCATTCATGGTGTCCAGTTCCATTACACTGACTACGAGGCCGCTTGCTGCACATTGACCCAGTTCTATGTGATGCAGGCCGTGAACGAACTCTATCCGGACAGGAATCCGTTCGCCCTCTCCAAGGGACGCAACAACATGTTCGACAAGGTGTGTGGTACGGATTATGTAAGAACGACTTTCGGAAAGCGTCTTAAGGTCGGGGACATCGCTGACTATTGGTCCAAGGATGTCGAGGCCTTCAAGAAACTTTCCAGAAAGTATTGGCTATATAATTAAACCACTTAGTAACATGAAAAAAATAAGTTGCCTCAGATTAAGAGAATATTTTCGAGGATAGATCTATTTTCGAAGAAGGAGTGTGCCGGTGGCACATGACTGATGAGAAAAGAGATATAGACCGAAAAGATTCCTTAAGATGATGCAGGTTATTTTTTGAAGGTTACTTAACACCGAATCATCATGAAGAACATTCTGAGCATCGCGATCGCATCGGCTGTAGCATTTGCCCTTATCGCATCACCGGTTGATTCATACTCACAGGAAAGACGCTCCTCCGGTTCGAGGAGCAACACAACGTCGTCACAGACCCGCTCATCGTCCAGAAGTTCTTCTTCCACAAGGAGTTCTGGTTCGTCATCCGCAAGGAACTCTGGTTCGGCTTCAACGAGAAGTGCAAGCTCCTCTTCCACAAGGAGTTCAGGATCTTCTGTGTCCGGAGGCTCGCAGGACAACAACCGTCGGAGCGGTTCCAGCGTGTCAAGGAGTTCGTCTTCGTCAAGGTCTTCTTCCCTCGGGAACGACAACGGAAGCTATCAGGACAACAACCGCAGGAGCGGTTCCAGCGTGTCAAGGAGTTCGTCTTCTTCCAGAGGCTCGTCCTCATCGGTGAGAAGCTCATCGTCATCCCGTAGCTCATCATCTTCTGTAAGAAGTTCTTCCTCGGACAGAAGGGCTTCCTCATCGACAAGAACTTCCGGTGACAGGGTGGCAAGGCAGATAGGCTCTTCCTCCACCAGAAGCAACTCGTCCCGCTCAGCCGCTTCTGATTCACGTCGGGAGCAGTCCCAGAGGGTCGGAAACGCCACAAGGGGAGGCTTGACCACATATGACGCACACAGGGACGTGATGAGGGAAAGCCGCAGTGATTTCATGAGAATAGGCGAGGACAGGAATGTCCACAGAATTCCGCCTCGGGAGAGGGATTTCATGCCGTATGACCGTCCTGGCCATTTTTGGGCGCATGATCATCACTGCTACGGCTACAGGGTTCATCGTCTCCCTCCTCGTTACAGAAGAATGACATATTGGGGGGTAGAGTACTGCATCTACGACGGGATCTATTACAGACCTTACGGCGACATATTCGTTGTCTGCCGTCCTCCGTTCGGGGTCTGCATCGACCGCGCCATTTCAGATCTGGCGTTCGCTTCCGTACGCTTCGCCTACTATAACAACACGTACCGGATGTATCGCGCCATTGACGCCAACAACCGTATCATCGAGGAGCAGAACAGGATAATCGCCAGGAACAACGCCACCATAGCAGCTCAGAACAACGCGTTCGCGCTGAACTCAACAAGGGCTGACAACGCCTACACTCTTGCGGACAGACTCGGCCTTGTTCAGAGCTACGCCTATGCCAACCAGCCGTACTACTATCAGGACGGAGTCTTCTACATCGTCAACTCCAACGGCCAGTACGAGGTGATTGTCCCTCCGGCCGGCGCTTTGGTCGAGGATCTTCCGGACGATTACGACACTATCACGATGGACGGGATGGACTTCTACAAGGTCGATGACACCGTTTATCGCCTTACTCTCGTGGAAGGCAAGCCTTACCTTGAGGTTCTCGGCCAGATGTACGGCAAGTTGGCCAGCAAGTACAACTACTACTCTAACGGAGCTGCATACAATAGCCTTTATTAATGAATATTAATGGATAAGCTTCATTCTTTATTTGAAAGTTACACAGGCCGGAAGGTCAATGAATCGGAAGAACTGAACTCTTCCGGAAGCAACAGGAGGTATTTCCGTCTCAAGGGCGGAAATATTTCCATTATTGGTGTCATCGGAACGAGCCGTGAAGAGAACAACGCGTTCATCAGCCTCGGTTCGCATTTTCTTGGCAAAGGAATCAGGGTGCCTAAAGTGTTTGCTGTCAGTGAGGACGGAATGCGCTATATTCAGGAAGACCTTGGCGACGACCAGCTCTACAAGGTGGTCTCACAGGGGCGGGAGAGTGGCGAATACAGTTCCTATGAAAGTCATCTTCTGTGCCGCGCCATGGAGATGCTTCCAAAGATGCAGTTCAAGGGGGCGGAGGGGCTTGACTGGTCAGTCTGCTACCCTGAGCCTGAGTTCAACGAGAGGATGATCCTCTTTGACCTGAACTATTTCAAGTACTGCTTTCTGAAGGCTACCGGTCTGGAATTCAATGAGGTGAGGCTTCAGGATGATTTCGAGAGGCTCAAGACGGATCTCATGCAGGACATGGGCGACACATTCATGTATAGGGATTTTCAGGCCAGAAACGTGATGATGAAAGACGGCGAACCGTACTTCATTGATTTTCAGGGTGGACGGCGCGGCCCGATCTACTATGATGTGGCATCTTTCGTCTGGCAGGCCCGCTCACGTTACCCGGAGAACCTCCGCAAGGAAATGGTTCAGACCTACCTTCGCGCTTTGAAGGGCTACATGGATGTGGACGAGGCTCATTTCAACGAAAGGCTCAGGCTGTTCATCCTGTTCAGGACTCTCCAGGTGTTGGGCGCGTACGGTTTCAGAGGCTATTTCGAGAAGAAACCGCATTTCCTTGCGAGCGTTCCTTACGCTCTGGGTAACCTGCGTCGCCTTCTCCAGAAGCCGTTCGAGGATTACCCTTATCTGAACGAGATCCTCACCAAACTCACCACGATGTCGCAGTTCAACAACATCGCCGAGGACAAACGTCTGGAAGTGAGAGTCTTCAGTTTCGCTTACAAGAAAGGCATCCCTGTTGACACATCCGGCAATGGAGGAGGCTACGTCTTTGACTGCCGCGCCATCAACAATCCAGGCAAGTACGAGCATTACCGTCAGTTCACGGGGCTCGACAAGGAGGTCATAAAATTCCTTGAGGATGACGGCGGAATCACAAAGTTCCTGAACAACGTCTATGACCTTGTCGATAACCATGTCAAATGCTTCATTGAGAGGAAGTTCACCCATCTTCAAGTTTGTTTCGGATGCACCGGCGGACAGCACCGCTCGGTTTACTGCGCCGAGCATCTGGCCGAGCATCTGGCCGACAGGTTTGACATTAAGATAACGGTGACCCATAGGGAACTTGACATTGAGAAAATCCTGTAGATGAAAGCGATGATTTTCGCGGCAGGTCTCGGGACGAGACTCAAGCCGATCACGGACACTTTGCCTAAGGCCTTGGTGCCTGTCGCCGGAAAGCCTCTCCTGTACCATGTCGTGTCAAAGCTTAAGGAGGCCGGAATCTCTGACTTTGTGATCAACGTCCATCATTTTGCCGACTCGATCATAGGCTACACTCATGAGCAGAACGATTTCGGTGTCAAGGTCAGTTTCTCGGACGAGCGGGATCTTCTGCGCGAGACCGGAGGTGGGATCAAATTCGCCCGCCCCCTATTGGAAGGCGGACATTTTCTGGTTCATAATGTGGACATAATCTCGGACTTGGATGTCGTCTGGTTCATCTCTCAGACCCGTCCTGACGCCATGTCGAGCATTCTTGTGAGCGATCGTAAGACGCAGAGATATTTCCTTTTCGACGACGACATGAGGCTTGTCGGCTGGACGAATCTGGCCACAGGTGAGGTCAAGAGCCCTTACGGGGACATCGACCCGGGAAAGTTCCGGAAATATGCTTTCGCAGGCATCCACTGCATCTCCGACGGCATATTCAAAGTCTTTGACGAGGATGGCTGGGGAGACCGCTTCTCCATAACGGACTTTTATATTCAGGAATGTGCCAAGCATCCGATCTATGGAATAGTCCCTAAGGAGTTGAGACTGATTGATGTGGGTAAGTTTGAGACCCTCTCCGAGGCGGAGGAATTTGTTAGAAACACACTTAAAAACAACTGATTAATATTATGGCAAAAGGCAAGTTTTGGTCTGAGTTCAAGGACTTTGCGATGAAAGGCAATGTGATCGATCTGGCTGTCGGTGTAATTGTCGGCGGCGCTTTCGGCAAGATTGTCACCTCTTTGGTCAACGATGTGATCATGCCGTGCGTGGGCGTGCTCATCGGCGGCTTCGATTTCACAAACCTTAAGATCGTCCTTCACAAGGCTGTGATGGAAGGCTCGGAAGTGATCAAGCCCGCCGTGACCCTGAACTATGGCAATTTCATTCAGGAGACGGTTAATTTCCTGATCATCGCTTTCAGTATATTCCTTGCCATCAAGGGATTGGCTAAATTGCAGAGAAAGAAGAAGGAAGAGGCTTCGGCAGCCCCTGCCGTACCGGCTCCTAAGCCTGATGATGTGGTTCTTCTTGAGGAGATCCGGGATCTTCTGAAGAATCAGAAGTGATCCGTTCCTTGTACATCTTCGGGGAGCATCCGACCGCTTCCTTGAAATACTTTCCGAAGAAAGACTGGTTCGCGAAATGCAGGGCCTCGCTGATTTCCTGAATGGTGTAATTGCCGCTCTTGAGCATGGTCTTTGCGTCCTTTATGACGAAGTCGCGTATCCAGTCTTTCGCATGTTTGCCGGACTCCTTGTAGATAATCTGGGCGAAGTATTTCGGGGAGATGAACAGTTTCCTGGCGTAGAACTGGACACTTCTCTCGAACGTGTAGTTCTGGCTGACCTCGATTAGGAAACGGCGCAGAATCTCGTTGCTTCTCCACTTTGTCACAGGCTGTGAAATCTCCTTGTTCTCGTTGTTCATAAGATGAGCCGAAAGGTAGCTTGCGAGCATGATGTAGGCTCCTTCCAGCGCCTCGGATTTGAACACGTCACTGTCGAAGAGGATGATGTTCTTGACAGTCGTGAAAAAGGACAGCATCCGTTTGCTCTCCTCTGGCGAGAGGTGGAGTATCTTTGGATCGTAAAGTGAGTTGCGCAGGAATCTGGTGCTGCCGTAGGTGAATTTAATCAGACTGCAGTCTGGAAGGATGGACACAGAGATGGACTTGAAGTCATCGGTGATGCTGATGCTCTCGGCGATGTTGCCGATGCTGACCATGAAGATGTCGTTGGCCCTTATGACATAGTCCCGGCCGGAAACCCTGGTGCGCGCCTCTCCGTCAACGCAAAGGAATATGGTCGTGAAGCGCATCTTTGCCGGCAGGGAAGGGAACATCTTGACCTTCTTCGGCCATCTGTCATCGATGCTGTCGTTCAGGAACAACTGATCGTTATAGACGGTCAGTCCAGGGAACTCTCTCAGTAGCTGGATGTCAAAATTGTTTATTTTCCTGTATTTGTCCATTCCGTTTTAACAATTGTTCAAAAATACACATTTTTGGACAAAATGAACAAATATTCTTACTTTTTAACAGGGCAACCGCATCAAATTCTAGCGCCCCTAAGCAGTTCCAGAAGATAGTCCTG
>UQUJ01000066.1 GCA_900544195.1 uncultured Alistipes sp.
ATCCTCGAAAATCTTCTCTTAATCTGAAGCAACTTATTTTTTTCATGTTCCTTAAATATAAAAACACTATTTTTGTACTTATGAGATTTGGAATATTTGAATATGCCTTTGTCGGCATGCTGGCAATGTTCGCCGTTGCCTGTCCCGCTGCGGCGGCTCTTCGACAGGCTCAGGACCCGTCCGTTGGATCTGCTCTCCTTGTAGCTGCCCCACACTCTTCGGTCGCTGAGCCTGTCGAAGAGCCGTCCGCCCAGAATCCCGCCTCAAAAAAAACACAAGCCAAGACCAAGGCCCAGCGGTACGTTGAGTCTATCTCACGGAGCGAATCCCTGAAATCCTCCGTCTTTGGAGTCTTTGCCGTCACCGAAGGCGGCGACACCTTGGCCTCATGGAACAGCGGCCAGCGGATGCTCCCCGCATCCACGATGAAGCTTATCACCACCGGCATGTCCATCCATCTTCTTGGTCCTGATTACAAGTATGTTACCCGGATAGGTTACAACGGGGCCGTCAAGGATGGAATCCTGAACGGCGACCTCTATATCGTAGGTGGCGGCGACCCGACCATCGCTTCCAAAGACTCAATAGCGCTTTCAAGACAGGAATTGTTCACCCAGTGGAAATCTTTTCTTGACAAGGCCGGGATCCGCGCTGTCACCGGTCATGTCATAGGCGACGGCCGCTATTTCGACGGCCCGTTGGAAAAGGACTCATGGAGCTATCAGGACATAGGAACAGCCTATGGCGCCGGCGGTGACGGTCTTTGCTTCTACGGAAACGCCCAAGACTTCAAGGTCTCCGCCGGACCGGCCGTCGGATCGCCAGTGGATGTCTCCCCTGTCTTTCCGGTCCTGCCGTGGATGACTTATGAATATCCCTGCAAGACCGCTCCGGCCGGCACCGGAGATGAACTGTACTTGTTCAATACCGAGTTCGCCCCCTATGCCGAAATCCGTGGCTCATTTGCCATAGACCGCAAAGCCAAGACTGAAGAGTTCAGCAACAAATTCGGGGCCTACACCTGCGCGTATTATTTCTGCGAGTTTCTGAAATCCCAAGGCATCATCGCTTCAAAAGGTCCGGCTGATGTGCGGCATGGACGTGTCCGTGCGGACATTTCATCTTATGAACGAGGCCCTTACGCCGCCAAGGTGGATGACCTCACGATGGTCGGCATGACATATTCCCCGTCATTGAAGCGCATCGCGCGTGAGACGAACCTGAAGAGTGACAACTTTTACGCCGAGACTTTGTTCCGTACCCTTGGCCGAAGACTGCATCACTCGGCCTCTTACGACTCCAGCTATGTGGCTGTTTCTGAGGTGATGAAGAGCCTTGGTGTCAATGCGGACGGTGTCCGTATTGTCGATGGCAGCGGTCTTGCGCGCCACAACTACATCTCACCTGATTTTTTGGTCCGATTCCTTTCCGCGATGATGGACAGCCCGTCCTTCGGTGATTACATCCAGACAATAGGGCAGCCCGGTGACCGTCACTATGAGTCCCGTTTGAAGGATGCCCCGTCCTCGGTCAAATCGAGAGTCCACCTCAAGAGCGGCTCGATGAACGGTGTCCGTTGCTTCAGCGGCTACATCGAGCCTTCGGCCGGTTCCAAGGCAGAGACCATCATCTTCTCCATCATGACCAACAATTCTCTCGTTCCGGCTTCACGCATTGATCCCCTGATCGACCGCTTCATCGCTCTGCTGGCGATTGAAAACTGATTGTTTTCTACAAGATAGTATTCGAATGCCCTGTAGCTTCGACAGGCTCAGCGACCGGTCAGTTTTAGTCGCTGAGCCTGACGAAGCATCGGTCACTGAGCCTGTCGAAGTGACTGCTCTGATTAGTCCTGCGGAAAATAGAACGGACTACTGAAGGTAGAGACAATCCCGGACCCACCCTCGTCGATGTGCCCGACGATGCGGCGGACACGGACAGGCTTGCGGTCGTAAAAGTCCGAGGCTGTGGAGTCGAGGGAATTTATGCGCACGACTTGGGCGGAATGTATGAACCTGCCCTCACCGATGTACATCCCCACATGCGTGACCCTCTCCTTGGTGCTGTCTGTCGCGGCCTTGCCCCAGAACAGAAGATCCCCCGGAAGAAGTCCGCTCCAATCGACTTCACCGTTGTCCTTGAATATTCTTACATCCTCTCCGACCCTTGCCTGCTGTGATGCGTTGCGCGGAAGCAGCACCCCGTTGGCGAAGTAGGCGCTGCGTGTGAAACCGCTGCAGTCCACATTCTTGATGGAGGTGCCACCCCACATGTACGGAACCCCGAGGAATCTGTACCCGGTTGCCAGAAGATCCTGACGGAAAGCGGACTCGTCCGAGGCCCTGCCTTTGCGGTCTTTCGCCCATTTGTGGAATACGGCAACATCCTTGGCTGGCACATAGCCGGTCTTTCCGGAAGGCAAAACGACTCCGGCGAAACGCTTTTTTAGCACGGCGCGGCCTTCCTCATAGCCGTTGTAACGGCCGCTCGTGTGGGTCTTCACACTGTACATGATCCGGACAATGTCTCCGAGCACAAGATCGGAAACAATCCGTGAATCAGGCGAAGGCTCTTCGTAAATGTGTGAGAATGAGGCTGTGCAGATGTACTTCGGAGCCTCTATATAGTCTTGAAGTTCTTTCTCATCCATCGGAACAAGTCCCATTTCGTTGACCCATGCCGTGTAAGGCTCCGGACTCTTGACCTTCACCCAGTAACCTGACTTGTCCAAGACTTCAACGACCGTTCCCATCAGAGCCTGGTCTCCAAGCTCTGCGGCATAGTCCGGGGCCTCCCGCATGAGATTGGCGGAAAATTCGACAACGGCCCAGTTCTTCTGACCGCCCTGTGCGAATGAAGAGAGACTGACCGCCAGCAGTACGGCGGTGGCGGATAAGGATTTCAGGAATATATTCATGACAAATTTGTTTTTATTCAATTCTCTTTTTCTGAAAAATGAATCAGGCCGGGTCACGGATGTCCGGATTCCGGCTTGTAAAAATATTCACAATTCATTAGTTTTGCAAGTGATATGTCGTGTTTTTCCGAGGTCGGCCCCCAAAAATGCGGCAGTTAAGAAGATGACTTGCAATATGTTTGACTTTCCGGAAGGCAAAAGATACAATTCGTTTGTCGGTTACTACCGCCGCAAGTACGGCGAACGGCTTCAGAAACTGGTCCTGGACGCAGGGTTCTCATGTCCCAACAGGGACGGTACCGTTGGTCGCGGAGGCTGCACGTACTGTGACAATGCGGCCTTTCATCCAGGCTACAGCACACCGGGTAAACCGTTGATGACCCAGATTGACGAAGGGATTGAATTCCAAAGGGTTCGCTATCCACGGGCTAGGCACTATCTGGCATATTTCCAAGTATATTCAAACACGTACGGGACCCTTGAAAGATTGAAGGCTCTCTATGAGGAGGTTCTGGGTCATCCGGAGGTGGTGGGCATCGTGATAGGCACGCGTCCGGACTGTGTTGATGAGGAAAAGTTGGACTATCTCGCTGATCTCGCTTCCGGACGTGTGCTTAAGAATTGGCGTCAGTCCCTTCGACAGGCTCAGGGACCGAACATGCCGGTCGCTGAGCCTGCCGAAGCGTCCGAAACCACCCTCACCGCCCCGATAGTCGTGGTAGAGTACGGCATAGAGTCCTGTCGCGACACTACCCTCCGCCACATCAATCGTGGCCACGATTTCGCCTGCGCCCGCAAAGCCGTGGAGATGACAGCCTCCAGAGGCCTCGGCACCGGAGCCCACTTCATCCTCGGCCTTCCCGGCGAGACCCGTGACATGCTCATCGAACAGAGTGATCTCATCTCATCCCTCCCATTGCGCTCCGTCAAGTTCCATCAGCTCCAGATCGTCAAAGGCACCTCGATGGAAAAGGAATATGCAGCCGACCCCTCAGCCTTCTACCGTCCAGGGCTTGATGAATATCTTGACCTCGTCACCGACATCCTCGAACGTCTGCGTCCCGACCTTTACATAGAGCGTGTCGCCGGTGAGGTCCCTCCACGTTTCGTGAACGAAACCCCATGGGGATTGGTGCGCAATTTTGAGATTCTCCGCATGCTTGACAAGCGTCTGGAGGCTCGTGACACATGGCAGGGACGGTTATGTAATCCTTAAAAGATCACCAACTTATTTTTTTTCATGTTCCTATATTCACGGACATATTGAAAAAACATCGTTTTTTGTGGAGTCGAAACCCCTTCCTCCACGACAACTATTCGTGAAAATTCTTATATTTGTCAAATTTATTTGATTACAATGGCGAAGTTTGTAAACCGAGAGATTCCCGAAGGCCTCACCTTCGATGACGTTTTGCTGGTTCCGGCACATTCCGATGTACTTCCTCGTGACGTTGACGTCACCACAAATTTCACGACCGACATCAAGCTCCACACTCCGATCGTGTCCGCCGCTATGGACACTGTGACGGAGGCCGATCTTGCCATCGCTATGGCAAGGGCCGGAGGCATCGGTGTGATCCATAAGAACATGACCATCGAGAAACAGTGCGAGCAGGTGCGCCGTGTGAAGAGAGCCGAGAACGGCATGATCTACGATCCTGTGACGATCAGCCCTGACGCCACTGTGGGCAATGCCTTGGCGATGATGAAGAAACATCACATCGGAGGAATCCCGGTTGTGGACGCCAATGGCTTCCTCATCGGAATTGTCACTAACCGTGACCTGAGATTCCAGGAGGACATGCAACTGCCAATCGCCCGGGTGATGACGAAGGAGAACCTCGTGACGGCCCCTAAAGGCATAACCCTGGCCGACGCCACGAAAATATTACAGCACAGCAAGGTTGAGAAACTTCCTGTGGTTGACAATGACGGCAAGCTTGTGGGCCTTATCACCTACAAGGATCTCATGAAGATCAAGGACAACCCTATCGCGTCCAAGGACAGCAAGGGCCGTCTTCTGGTCGCTGCCGCCGCTGGGATCAAGTCTGACACCGTTGAGAGGATAGGCATGTTGATCGACGCCGGAGCCGACGCTGTGGTTCTTGACACGGCTCACGGTCATTCCGAGGGTGTCCTCCAGATGATCAAGAAGGCTTGTGGCGCCTACAAGGATTTCCAGATTGTCGCCGGAAACGTCGCCACAGCCGCAGGTGCCAAGGCTCTTGCCGAGGCCGGAGTGAAGGCCGTGAAAGTCGGCATCGGGCCGGGTTCAATCTGCACGACCAGAATCATTGCAGGAATCGGAGTCCCTCAGCTCACCGCTGTGATGGAGGCCTCGTACGCGCTTAAGGGAACGGGAGTTCCTGTCATCGCCGACGGAGGTATAAGATATTCGGGAGACATTGTCAAGGCTCTTGCGGCAGGTGCCAGCACCATCATGGCCGGCTCACTGCTCGCCGGAACCGAAGAGTCACCGGGCGAGACCATCATCATGAACGGCCGCCGCTTCAAGTCCTATCGTGGTATGGGTTCGCTCGAAGCCATGGAACAGGGCTCGAAGGACAGATACTTCCAGGACATGGAATCCGACATCAAGAAACTCGTTCCGGAAGGAATCGTGGCTCAGGTGCCTTACAAGGGGACAGTCTCCGAGGTCGTCTATCAGTTGGTCGGCGGCTTGAGGGCCGGAATGGGCTACTGCGGAGCTCACAATGTGGAGGGACTTCGCGACGCCCGGTTTGTCCGCATCACCAACGCAGGGTTCCTTGAGAGCCACCCTCACGATGTGACCATCACCAAGGAGGCCCCTAACTACTCCCGTTAGAAAACGATGTCCGGAAAGTTCCGCATATTCCTGATGGCGGCGCTCTTCGCCGTTCTTCCTTCCTGCAAGGCCATCTCTTCCCTCATACATGACGGGGAGGTTGTCGCCAGGTTGGGAGACCACAAGCTTTACCGGTCCGAACTGGACGACATGATCCCCAAGGGCACGTCCCCTGAGGACAGTGTGAAACTGGCCGGTATCTACATAAATTCATGGGCCAGGGACAAGGCGTTCGTGGACATCGCGCAGCAGCGCCTCTCCAAGGGGGAAAAGGATGTGTCAAAGGAACTTGAGGCCTACCGTCAGTCACTTCTGCGCTATCGCTACGAGCAACGCTACATCAATGAAAGACTGGACACGACAGTCTCTCGGAAGCAGATAGAGGAGTACTACGACTCCCATCAGGAGTCTTTCAAACTGGAGCGTCCGATCATGAAAGCCAGGTTCTTGAATATTTCTAAAGATTCTCCTAATCTGGCAAAGATCAAGAAGTTGATGTCCTCAGACAAGGTGGAGGACGTGATCGCCGCGGACAGCATCGCGTTCAACTCGACCCAGCGTTACCACGATTACTCCAGCGGATGGATCGATGCGGTGAAGCTCGCGGCCGATTTCGGCGTGGACTATGTCCAGATGCTTTCCCAGCGAAGCGGCCAGTTCATCCAGATGCCTGACGGAGAGGACAGGGTCTCCGTGGCGTTCATCGTGGACTACCGGAAGGCAGGGGAGGTCGCTCCGGTGGAATACTGTGACGACAGGATAAGGGACATCATCATCAGTGGAAGAAAGCATGAACTCCTTGCCGGTTTGGAACGGGACTTGATAGAAGACGCCAAGGTTAAGGAGAATTTTGTAATATATTCGAAATGATAAGGAAAACAGCAATCACCATCTTCGCCCTCGCAGCGACCTGCGCGATGGCTTACGCTCAGAAATACAAGTACGTTGACAAGACCATCGCCGTCGTCGGCAACGAGGCGGTCATGATCTCAGACATCGAGAATGCCGTAAAAGACCGCAACGCCCAGGGTATGTCTTCGGACCGGAATGTCCGTTGTGAGGTGTTGGAGGCTATTCTTGAGTCCAAACTGTTCCTGATGCAGGCGAGGATCGACTCTCTCACGGTCAATCAGGACATGGTTGAAAGCAGCCTCTCCCAGCAGGCGGACAGGATGCTGACCTATTTGGGTGGCGAAGACAAGGTTGAGGAATATTTCGGGAAACCTCTCTACCGTCTTCGTCAGGAATGGCGCAAGCAGTACGAGGATATGAGCCTTACTCAGCAGGCGCAGCAGGAGATCATGAAGAAGATCCCGGAGATGACACCTTATGATGTCAAGGAATATCTTGACACGGTTGACGCCAAGAATCTTCCGATTGTCCCTATCAAGTACCAGCTCAGCCAGATCTGCCGTTACCCGGACCGGGAGGCGGCCAACCTGGCCGTGCGTGAGAAACTGCTGGATCTCCGCGAGAGGATCATCAACGGGGAGAAATTCTCGACGCTCGCGCGTATATATTCAGAGGATCCCGGTAGTGCTCGTAAAGGTGGTGAGCTTGGAATGGCTTCAAAATCAATCTTCTGGCCAGTATTTTCAGATGCGGCTATGTCTCTTAAGCCGGGTGTGATCTCGCAGATTGTCGAGACTCCGGACGGATTCCACATCATCGAAGTCATTGAGAAGAAGGGCGACATGTTCAACGCCCGCCACATTCTCATGAAGCCTAAGTACACGGATGAGGACAGAGAGAAAGCCTTCAAGACGCTGGACAGTCTCCGCACCGAGATCAACAACAACGCCGTGTCTTTCAGGATGGCGGCCAATTTTTACTCGCAGGATCCTGCCACCAAGACCAACGGCGGTCAGATGTCCGATCCGAACACCGGCTCCGCCTACTTCGAGATCGACCAGCTAAAGCCGGAAGACTATCTGGCCATCAAGGATTTGAAGGAGGGAGAGATCTCCGAGCCGGTGGAATCCACGGACAATGACGGACGTCAGGATCAGGTCAAGGACTATGTTGTCGGTAAGACCATCTACAAGATCCTCCGTGTAGATAAGATCATTCCCGCACACACTGCTTCGTTTGACGAGGATTTCAGCCAGCTTCAGGAGCAGGTCCGTCAGGACAAGCAAATGAAGGCTATTGATGAATTCCTTGCCGGCAAGATCAAAGAGACCCACATAGTCATCGACCCTATGTTCAAGGACTGCGAGTTCCGTCGTCCGGGATGGGCGGCAAAGTTCGCTGAAGACTGATGCTCGCGAGACGTCTGGCATATTCATTACTGCTTCTGCTGATGTCGTTCAGCCTTTCCGCCCAGAACTCTGAGCGGCGAGACAGTCTTGTGCGTCTTCTTGGCTGTGACGAGCTGCAGCAGGTTGAGGAATATGGCCAAAGCTACAGAAAGGCTTTGGGGCATGCCCGTTTCGAGCACAATTCTACCCTGCTGATCTGTGACACCGCATTGTGGAATGTGAACCAGAACGTGATCAACGCATTCGGCAACGTCCAGATCATCCAGAACAACACCGTGCTGAGCAGCGAGAGCCTGGATTACCTTATCGATCAGAGTCTGGCGCAGTTCCGAGGCGCGTTGGTCCAGCTTCGCGACAAGGACGGCAACACGCTGAGAACCACGGATCTGGACTATAACACCAAAGACAGTGTGGCCGTGTTCCGTGGCGGTGGAGCCTTGCGGGACAAAGACGGACAGATCATCGAGAGCGATGACGGTTGCTATTACTCCAAACTCAAGACATTCACTTTCACGAACAATGTCAACATGTACACGGACTCCATCTTCGTGAAGACTGATGACTTGAACTACAACACAGGTACCAACATCGCTGTTTTCGGAACAGGCACCAACGCGTGGCGGGACAACAATATGCTTTCCTCGATGGCCGGCGTCTATGAACGGAATCTGGAGAAGTTCACGTTCACCCGCAATGTCCATCTTCTCACCGAGAATCAGGAGGCCTGGGCTGACACCCTTGTTTACTATAGAACTCCGAACAATGTCGAGATGTTCGGTAACGTGGAACTGCTGGACACAACCCGCAATGTGGCGGCAGTGGCTGGCTACATGCAGTATATTGACTCCCTGTCATTCATCAAGATGACGAGAGACCCTGCTGTGATCGCCATCAGTGAACAAGGTGAAAAGAGAGACACCGCCTACATCGGAGCCGACACGTTGATCATCAGGACAATCCCGAAATGTGAGGTGGATTCCTCCGAGGTCGCCAATTCTCAGGCGCGTCTGAAAGAGATAAATGTCGATCCGATCACTGAATATCGCCGCAAGGCTGCCGAGGCTGCCCGTGCCGCCGCCGAAGAAGCCCGGAAGAAGATGGAGGAGGAAGACCCTAATGCTGCCGGCGCCGCTGTCGGAAAACGTGGCCTGAGCAAGCAGAATCTTCCCGCACCGTGGGATGATGTCATTGAATATGAACCACCTCTCTGGTCGTTCTCCGCCATTGACACTACCCGGTCGAAGACGATCGCGGTCATACCCGACACGACCAAAGCAAATGCCCTTGTGGTGGTACAGGACACGACCAAAGTGCACAATCCGGTCACTGAGCCTGTCGAAGTGACCGCTCCCAAAGACTCTCTGTCCGTTCCTACAGACTCTCTGTCCGTTCCTGCAGACTCTCTGACTGTTCCTACAGACTCTCTGTCCGTCCCGACAGATTCCCTTGCGATGCCGACCGACTCACTGGCCGCGGCCGATTCTCTTGCCATGACCCCCAAAGATTCCACCAAGATAAGCTTCATCTACGGAATCCACAATGTAAAGGTCTTCCGGAATGACATGCAGGTCGTGTGCGACTCCTTGGCCTACACGGACTTGGACTCTCTTATCCGTCTTTACAAGACCCCTATTGTCTGGAACGAGACAAAGCATCAGTACACTGCTGACAGCATAACTGTCATCGTGAAGAACCAATCCCTCGACCGGGCAAGCCTCATGTCCAACGCATTCATCATCGTGCAGGAGGACACCTTGTCCTACGACCAGATCAGGGGAACTGAGATGATGGCCTATTTTGACAGCACAGGCACCTTGAGGAGATTCGATTCCATGGGAGGCGCTTCGGGTCTTTTCTTCATTGAGGAGAACGGAACCCTTGCGACTGTCAACAAGTTTGAATCCAAGATGTTGACAGCCACATTGAAGAACGGTAACGTTCAGGATCTTAACTATTTTGATGCGGCAAAGAGTGACGCCTATCCTGTTGTCCAGATGAAGAAGGACGAGAAAATCCTCAAGGGTTTTGACTGGCGTCCGGAGAAGCGTCCGAAAGGGCCGGAGGACATCACCTCCTATAAGCCACGGGAGTCTCAGCGAAAGATTTACGAAGATATTCCCAGAGCGGAATTCGTTCAGACGGACACCTATTTCCCTGGCTACATGAACAGTGTCTATAAGATGTTGGCAAGTCAGGACTCCTTGAAGCGCGTCCGCAACGCTGAAAGAAAGCGTCTTGAGGCCGAGCGTGAGGCTGAGGCGGCCAGAATCGCTGACAGCCTGAAGGTGGCTGCTGACAGTCTGGCTTTAAGGGACAGTCTGGCATTGAGAGATAGCCTTGCAGTTAAAGACAGTCTGGCACTCCGTGACAGCCTTGCGCAAAAGGACCGTCTTGCTTTGACTGACAGCCTGAAGGCGGGAACGGATTCTGTCGCCGCCATGAAATCAGATTCTCTGTCACAGGATCCTACCGCATTGAAGAAAGCTGAGCAGGCCAGAAAGAAAGCCGAGAGGGAAAAGGCTCGTCAGGACCGGATCGCCGCCAAGGAGGCACGCTGGGCGGAACTTGACGCCCGTGATGCCGCCAAGGCGAAGGCCAAGGAGGAAAAAGCCTTGAAGAAGAAACGCCGGAAAACTCTCAAGACCCTGGAAGCCATGGAGAAACGTCGTCAAAAAGAAGAACGGATTCTGGAACGATATAAGGTTCAGTACGAAAAGCAGAAGGCCAGAAAAGAAGCCAAGGCCGCTCGGAAATCCGGTAAAGGGTCACTTCTACAGGCTCTGTGACCATGATATTTCCAGTCGCTTGGATTGTCGAAGCTCCAAGTCAAAAGAATAAGGACTGACCTGAAGGCCAGTCCTTTTATCCTTTATAATAGAGTCTCTTCTTAGAATCTGTTTTGAATTGTTTGTTTGAAGTTTTTTCACCTCAAAGAACATTTCAAACAATTTTAGAGAAGTTTCTTCTTGAGAGCGTCAATCATGTCCACCGTCATGGTCTCCAGATCGTATGATGGAGTCCAGCCCCACTCCTCGCGGGCGCAGGAATCATCCATCTTGTCCGGCCACGAATCAGCGATCGCCTGACGAACAGGATCCACCTCATAGCGCATCTTGAATTCAGGAATATGTTCCTGAATCTTGTGGTAGATGATCTCCGGATCAAAACTCATGGATGCGATGTTGAATGAGTTGCGGTGCTTCAGCCTGGAAGGATCCGCGTTCATGATGTCCACCGCCGCTTTCAGGGCATCAGGCATGTACATCATGTCCATGAAAGTGCCCGCCGCGATAGGGCAGACGAATTCCTCGCCTTTGACAGCGGCGTAATAGATTTCGACAGCATAGTCTGTTGTGCCTCCGCCTGGAAGCGTCACATTGGAGATCAATCCAGGAAATCTCACAGAGCGCGTGTCAACCCCGTACTTGGTGTGATAGTAGTCGCTGAGCAGTTCCGTGGCCACCTTTGTCACTCCGTACATCGAACGAGGTCTCTGCAGGGTGTCCTGAGGCGTGTTCTGGTGCGGGGTCTCCGGGCCGAACGAACCGATTGATGAAGGAGTGAACACGGCGACATTGTTCTCGCGGGCGATCTCAAGAATATTCATGAGTCCGTCTATCTGGATGTGCCATGCCAGTTGCGGCTTCCTTTCAGCGACAGCGGAGAGCAGGGCCGCCAGATTGTAGATTGTGTCGATGTTGTACTTCTTCACGATGCCCAGAAGCTGTTCACCATTGCAGACGTCAGCCTCCTCGGCAGGCCCGCTTTCAAGCAGAACACCCTTTGGTTCAGCACCTTTGATGTAGCCGGCAACAACATTGCCCTCCGGGTACATATTCCTGATTTTCATTGTCAGTTCCGAACCGATCTGGCCGGTCGAACCTATCACAAGTACATTTTTCATTGCGGATCGCTTGTTTATTGCTAAATTAGCAAGTGCAAATTTACATTATTTTCCGAGATATGGTCTTAATAATGTCAAAATCTAAACATTTTTCTCAAAAATTGATATATTTGTCAGTGCGAAATCGAAACGTTTTAAAAACTTATCAGATATGTACGGAAAATTCCAGGAACATCTAAAGGCAGAGCTGGCCTCCATCAAGGAAGCCGGACTCTACAAGAACGAGAGAAACATCGCCTCCGCCCAGTCCGCCGAGATTACCCTTCAGGACGGCAGCAAGGCCCTTAACTTCTGCGCCAACAACTATCTTGGACTCGCTGACTCTCCAAGACTCATCGAAGCTGCAAAGAAGGCTATGGACGAAAGGGGATTCGGAATGTCCTCTGTGCGTTTCATCTGCGGAACCCAGGATCTTCACAAGGAACTTGAGGCTGCCGTCTCAGACTTCTTCCACACAGAGGACACCATCCTCTACGCATCCTGCTTTGATGCCAACGGTGGAGTGTTCGAGCCTCTCCTCACCGCTGACGACGCCATCATTTCCGACTCTTTGAACCACGCTTCTATCATCGATGGCGTGCGTCTGTGCAAGGCTGTCCGCTACCGCTACGCCAATGCGGACATGGCCGACCTTGAGCGCTGCCTCCAGGAGGCCCAGGCCCAGAGGTTCCGCATCATCTGCACGGACGGAGTCTTCTCGATGGACGGCAACGTGGCTCCGATGGACAGGATCTGCGAGCTGGCCGAGAAATATGACGCGCTCGTGATGGTTGACGAAAGCCACTCCGCCGGAGTTGTCGGCAAGACCGGCCACGGAGTCGCCGAGCAGTATGACTGCTATGGCCGCATCGACATATTCACAGGCACTCTCGGAAAGGCATTCGGAGGCACCGTCGGCGGATTCACCACCGGCCGCAAGGAGATCATCGATATGCTCCGCCAGCGCTCCCGTCCTTATCTCTTCTCCAACTCTCTGCCGCCGATGATCGTGGCCGCCGGCATCGAGATGTTCAAGATGCTGAAAGAGAGCAACGAGCTTCACGACCGCCAGCAGGAGAACGTGAACTACTTCCGTGACAAGATGTTGGCCGCCGGCTTCGACATCAAGCCGACCCAGAGCGCCATCTGTGCCGTGATGCTCTACGACGCACCTCTGTCCCAGAAGTTCGCCGCCAAGATGGCCGAGGAAGGAATATTCGTGACCGGGTTCTACTATCCGGTTGTCCCGAAAGGCCAGGCCCGCATCCGTGTCCAGCTCTCCGCCGCCCACAAGCGCGAGCACCTCGACAAGGCCATCGCCGCCTTCATCAAGGTCGGCAAGGAACTCGGAGTGATCAAATAACCTTTCTTTGAATATCCCGACGGTCTCCCTGAGCCTCCCTCGTCGCTTCGATAGGCTCCGCGACCAACTGAAACCAAAGCCCAGGATGCTGAGCCTGTCGAAGCGCCCGGGGCTTTTGGCTTACCTTTAGCTGTACTATAAGGACTAATGACGCCACGACTGCAACCGCGGTCGAAGCGCCTAGGGCTTTTGGCTTACCTTTAGCTGAAGATCAAGGCAGTCCCTGAGCCAACGGTGCGCTGAGCTTGCCGAAGTCTCAAAGGGGGAGACTGTCTTAAAAGTAAAAGTACCCCCAGTGAGGATAGAAAATTCGTTGTCGCCCCTGTATAGGGGGTACAGACTTTTCTACTCTCGCCGAGACTTTTCAGACAGTCTGGGGGGCGAGGGAGTGCGCCTGCGTGGCGTTTAATTGCTTAGTAACCAATAAAATAAACATTCTCGTGGTTCGGTTTTGTCCACCACGAGAATGCTTTTATTGTTGATAACCAGTTGGTTATCTGCCACGGAAATTTACTCCGCGTAGAGCGAGATGATGTTGAGGATGACTTCAGAAGCCTTCTCGATGCTCTGGAGAGGAACGAACTCCATCTTGCCGTGGAAGTTCAGGCCGCCGGCGAAGATGTTCGGGCAAGGCAGGCCCTTGAAACTCAAGTTTGCGCCGTCGGTGCCGCCACGGATCGGCTGGATCTTCGGCTTGATGCCGGCCATCTCCATCGCCTTCACGGCTTTCTCCACCACGTGATAATGCGGTTCCACCTGCTCGCGCATGTTGTAGTACTGATCCTTGATCACAGCCGTCGCCGTACCATCGCCGTACTTCACATTGATGAAGTCCACGCACTTTTGCATGATTGCCTTCTTGCTCTCGAACTCCTTGCGGTCATGATCGCGGATGATGTAGGTGACATCGGCCTCCTCAACCGAACCGTTGATCCCGATGATGTGGAAGAATCCCTCATACCCTTCGGTATATTCAGGCCTCTGCTGAACCGGCAGCAACCCGTTCAGTTCCGTCGCTATCAGAATGGCGTTCTTCATCTTCCCCTTTGCATAGCCCGGATGCACATTCCTTCCTTGAATATGTATCTTCGCCGAAGCCGCGTTGAAATTCTCGAACTCCAACTCGCCGATCTCGCCGCCATCCATCGTGTAGGCATATTCGGCTCCGAACTTCTTGACATCGAACTTCACGACACCGCGTCCGATCTCCTCGTCTGGCGTGAACCCGATCTTGATCTCACCGTGCTTGAACTCAGGATGCTCCACGATGTACTGCACCGCGTCCATAATCTCGGCCACGCCAGCCTTGTCGTCTGCTCCAAGCAGAGTCGTGCCGTCGGTGGTGATCAACGTCTGGCCGACATAGTGAAGCATTTCAGGAAATTCCGAAGGCTTCAGCGCCAGGCCCGACACGCCTTTAAGCGGAATATCCCCACCATCATATTCATTGATTATCTGAGGTTTGACATTCGCGCCCGATGCGTCCGGAGCGGTGTCCACGTGGGCGATGAAGCCGATCGCAGGCACTTTCGCCTCAATGTTCGAAGGGATCGACCCCATCACGTAACCATATTCATCAAGAGTGGCTTCCACTCCGAGAGCCTGAAGCTCGTCGCGCAGCATCCGCAGCAGATTGAGTTCTTTCTCCGCCGATGGCTGGCTCTCTGATTCTTCGTTCGACTGAGTGTCAATGCTGACGTACCTCAGGAACCTGTCCAAAACTTTTTCCATGTTGTTGTTATTTTCTGGCCGCTGAGCAGCCTGACATATTATTCAGAACTCGCTGTTTCGGTCGCCGAGCTTGTCGAAGCGCCCGAAATGAACCTGTCGGAAAGTCACTTCGGCAGGCTCAGTGACCGTTTGTTTATTCCTTGGCCCTCAAAGAAGCGATCACCGTGTAGGCGATGATTCCGATGAACGGGATGATGGCGATGGCCTCGCCGTATTGGGCGTTCCAGCCGGTCAGGAACCAATCCACGTTGAAGAACTTGAGCAGGGCGCTCACGACTCCCATCAGCGCGCCGCCGGCGATGAAACCGGAAGCGATCAGCGTACCCTTGTTCAGACGTATCTCATTAAGCGCCTTGTCCTTCGAGCGGGTGCTGACGAACCAGGAGATCGCCCCGCCTATCAGAAGAGGCAGGTTCAGGTCGATCGGAATGAACATGCCAAGGGCGAATGCCAGGGCCGGAACCTTGAGGAAGGTCAGCACTATGGCCAGCACGGCGCCTATCCCGTAGAGCAGCCACGGAGCTCCTCCGCCGTTCATCATCGGCTGGATCACGGCCGCCATAGCGTTGGCCTGAGGAGCCACAAGCGCCTGGTCACCTACGAATCCGTACGTCTTGTTAAGCACGAGCATCACCCCGCAGACAGTCGCCGCCGCGACAGCCACACCCACGAACTTCCAGCCTTCCTGTTTCTTGGGCGTGCTGCCTATCCAGTAACCGATCTTGAGATCAGTGATGAACGAACCCGCAACCGAAAGAGCCGTGCAGACAACCCCACCGATGATCAGAGCCGCGGCCATGCCGGCGTTGCCCTTAAGCCCCACAGCCACAAGGATAAGCGCGGCGATGATCAGGGTCATCAGCGTCATGCCGCTCACCGGGTTGGTGCCCACGATGGCGATGGCGTTGGCCGCCACGGTCGTGAACAGGAACGAGATGATCGCCACGATCAGCAGCCCGACAACCGCCTGCCAGATGTTGTTCACAACCCCGCCGAAAGCGAAGAACGCGAACACCGCCAGAAGCGTCAGCACGATGCCGAACACAATGGTTTTCATAGGAATATCCTCTTGTGTCCTCTCGGTTGTCTCCACTTTGCCGCCCTTCTTTCCGAACTCGCCGACAGCCAGCCCGACAGCCGACTTGATCACACCGGACGATTTGATGATGCCGATGATTCCGGCCGTCGCGATGCCGCCGATTCCGATGTGTCTCGCGTAATCCTTGAATATCTGGTCAGGGCTCATCTCTCCGATTGTCATTGTCACTCCGGTGTTCATCAGGTCAATCACCTGACCGCCCCAGATGAGGTTCATCAGCGGGATGATCACCAGCCACACCAGGAAGCTTCCGCAACAGATGATGAAGGCATATTTCAGACCCACGATGTAGCCGAGACCCAGTACGGCCGCTCCGGTGTTCAGTTTCAGAACCACCTTCGCCTTGTCAGCGATAGTCTGCCCGAATCCCATGACGGTTGTGCTGACCGTGTCCGCCCATGCTCCGAAAGTGCTGACAATGAAGTCGTAGAGACCTCCGATGAGACCGCTGACCAAAAGCGTGCCCGCTCCCTTGCCACCACCCTCGCCGCTAACGAGGATCTGTGTCGTGGCCGTGGCTTCAGGGAAAGGATATTTCCCGTGCATCTCCTTCACGAAATATTTCCGGAAAGGGATGAGGAATAATATTCCCAAAACGCCGCCGAGCAGCGACGAGAGGAACATCTGCATAAAGTTGACATCAACCCCAAGGATGTAGATGGCGGGAAGAGTGAATATCGCACCCGCCACCACGGCTCCTGAGCAGCCTCCGATGGACTGGATGATGACGTTTTGCCCGAGACCCTCTTTTTTACCAAGGGCGTTCGTCAGCCCAACCGCTATGATCGCGATAGGGATCGCCGCTTCGAACACCTGTCCCACGCGCAGCCCCAGATAGGCCGCCGCAGCGGAGAAGATGACCACCATCAGCAATCCCAAGGTCACTGAATAAGGTGTCACTTCCGCCCATTTCCTTTCCGCTCCCAAGAGCGGCTTGTACTCCTCGCCGGGCGCCAGCTCCCTTTGAGCGTTTTCCGGCAATGCGTTTCTCTTTTCTTCCATTGGTCGTTATTTTGTTTTCATTTCTTTCTCAACTTTCGCAAGTAGGCAATCACCTGCTGTCAAATACATTATCTCACGTTCG
>UQUJ01000067.1 GCA_900544195.1 uncultured Alistipes sp.
AATCCCTCCCCTCGGGGGAGGGACTTGCTTTCACTGCAAGCAGTGAAGAAGAGTGGTGTTTCGCAAATGCGAAACTTGGATACTTAATTTTATGAATATGCTTATGAATGTTACAATGTCACCTTTATGAATATTACTGACTCAATCCTCTCTGGAATGGGTAATGCAAATCTACGCAGTAAATGCATTCTCCGACCTAATTACTTATGGACAAAATGCTTTGTTTAACATCTTGACTATTAAGATAATCATTGTGGGAGTCATGGACAAGGCCGTCGATGTGTACTCCTTTCTCCTGCATTCCTCACAATTATTGCCTGATCACATTCCGGAAAAACTGCCATGATAATCCGGAGTGACAAGGAGATGATGGACTGACAATGACTGTCAATGGGTGAGTGGCTCGGAAAGGGATGCGACTGTCAAATTGGCATATTCATGGGATTGGCATAACATTCGATAATACTCCTGACGTCCGGCTTTGAAATGAGGCCGGGCAAAAAACAAGCTCCCGAAGCCGGTAAACGGAAACGGACAGAAAAATGTCCGGGTTCGGAAAACGGATGCGGGCAGAGAAAGACAAAACAAGAAAAATAGGAGATTAAGAATATGGGAAAAATTATTGGTATCGACCTTGGAACCACGAATTCGTGTGTTGCGGTCATGGAAGGCAACCAGCCTACCGTCATAATCAACAACGAGGGTGAGAGAACCACCCCTTCAGTAGTCGCCTTTACCGATGGCGGTGAAAGAAAGATCGGTAATCCTGCAAAGCGTCAGGCCATAACGAACCCTCAGAACACAGTCTTCTCCATCAAGAGATTCATGGGTGAGACTTACGAACAGGTTCAGAAGGAGATCGCCAGAGTGCCTTACAAGGTTGTCAGAGGTGAGAACAACACTCCGCGTGTTGACATCAACGGCAAGCTCTACTCACCTCAGGAGATTTCGGCGATGATTCTCCAGAAGATGAAGAAGACCGCCGAGGACTATCTCCGTCAGGAAGTCACCGAAGCTGTCATCACAGTTCCGGCCTACTTCTCTGACTCACAACGTCAGGCCACAAAGGAGGCCGGCAAGATCGCCGGACTCGATGTCAAGAGAATCATCAACGAGCCTACGGCCGCAGCCCTGGCTTACGGTCTTGACAAGAAGAACAAGGACATGAAGGTCGCTGTGTATGACCTTGGTGGCGGTACATTCGATATTTCCATCCTTGAGCTTGGTGGCGGAGTCTTCGAGGTTAAGTCAACCAACGGTGACACACACCTTGGAGGTGACGACTTCGATCAGGAGATCATCAACTGGCTCGCCCAGGAATTTGCCAACGAGAATGGCGGAATCGACCTGAAGAAAGACCCTATGGCCCTTCAGAGATTGAAGGAAGCCGCCGAGAAGGCCAAGATCGAGTTGTCCAACCAGACATCGACCGAGATCAACCTGCCTTACATCATGCCGGTTGACGGAATTCCTAAGCACCTTGTAAAGACTTTGACCAGAGCCAAGTTCGAGCAGCTTTGCGACAACCTCTTCCAGAGGTCCATCGAGCCTTGCCGTCAGGCACTTAAGGACGCCGGACTGAACGCTTCCGACATTGACGAGGTTCTTCTCGTCGGAGGTTCCACACGTATTCCTAAGGTACAGGAACTTGTCAAGGAATTCTTCGGCAAGGAGCCTAACAGAAGCGTCAACCCTGACGAGGTTGTGGCCATCGGAGCGTCAATCCAGGGCGGTGTGCTTGCAGGTGATGTGAAGGATGTGCTTCTGCTTGATGTCACTCCGCTGTCACTCGGTATCGAGACTCTGGGCGGTGTGATGACAAAACTCATCGAGTCCAACACGACCATCCCTACACACAAGTCTCAGGTCTTCTCCACCGCTGCTGACAACCAGCCTTCAGTTGAGATCCACGTGCTTCAGGGTGAGCGTCCTATGGCGAAGGACAACAAGGAGATCGGTGTGTTCCATCTTGACGGAATCGCACCTGCTCCAAGAGGAATACCTCAGATCGAGGTTACCTTCGACATCGACGCCAACGGTATCCTGAACGTGTCCGCGAAGGACAAGGCCACCGGCAAGGAGCAGAACATCAGGATCGAGGCTTCGTCAGGTCTGTCTGAGGATGAAATCCAGAGGATGCGTGACGAGGCGAAGGCCAACGAGGCCGCCGACAAGGAGGCCAAGGAGAAGGTTGACAAGATCAACAACGCCGACGCTCTCTGCTTCCAGTCCGACAAGAATCTGAAGGACTACGGCGACAAGATTCCTGCTGACAAGAAGTCAGCCATCGAGTCTGCCCTCGGCTCCCTCAAGGAAGCTGTCAAGAATCAGAACATCTCTGACATCGACCGCTACACCGAGGAACTCACGAAGGCTTGGAACACCGCTTCTGAGGACATGAACCGCGCCGCTCAGGCCGGTGCCCAGCAAGGACCTCAGAATCCTTATGGCCCTCAGGCCGGCCCACAAGGCCCGCAGAACGGTCCTGACGACCAAGGCCCGGATGAGCAGTAAAAAAAAGAAAGGAGACTAGAAATAGCCTCCTTTCTTTTTTTACTGCTCATATCCAACCTCCAGTCACTGCGTGACAGCCCCGAGTCACTGTGTGACAACCTCCAGTCACTGCGTGACAGCCCCGAGTCATTGCGTTACAACCTCCAGTCATTGCGTGACAGCCCCGAGGGGGCGTGGGGAAGGGATTCCCCGAAACCCCTTCGGCTGCTTTGTCGTTGGTAAGCAGTGCGTTTATCATGTAAAGTGCTTTGTCATTGAAGAATAGCGGAACCAATCCCAGTCTTGAATAGATAGAAAGTCTCATTTTTTTTGATTAATTATTTTGATTAATTAATAATTGAGTCCACTTGAAAAAGTACCATTCGCCACTTTTTACCCCCGTTGAAAGTACCTGTGTGGCACATATTTTTCAAAAAAAGACTTTTTCAAGTGGACTCATAATTACAAACTTGCAGGAGAAAACATAGACTTGAACTATAATATTCATTAAATTTTAGTAAAAATGAAAAGGTATATTCTTTTGGCATCATTGCTGATTCCGGCCGCGCTGATGGCGCAGCCGACCACTTCCGGGCAGTACACCTACACCGGAGCTCCCGTGAACCTTACCGAACACACTTTCAGGTGCGACCATCTGCTCAAGTTTCAAGGCGCCGACAAGGAGGCTTACCAGGGAATGGACATCTGGGGAGACTACATCTTCAGCTGCCAGAACTCCGGCTGGCTGACCGTCTATAAGATTGACGGAGAGAAGATCACAAGAGAGTGCAAACCGTTCAAACTTGCCAGCTACGACAAGGTGAACCATGCCAATGTGGCCACATTCGGCCGCACGTTCTATGACAAGGAAGACCGTTTCCCGCTTCTGTACGTCAGCCAGTGCAACAGGAATCCGATCAATGGCCGCAAGGACGTGCTTTACGTCGAGCGTGTCGCTAATGATCTCCAGTCATCCGAACTGGTCCAGACAATCTACTTCAAGGACACAGACCATTTTTTCGGCTACGCCCTCCAGTGGGTCATTGATCCGGACAACAACTACCTTTATGGCTACGGCAACACCGTTGACAACACCAACTCCCTCAACCGTCATCGCATCGTGAAGTTCCGCATCCCGAAACTGAACGAATCCACGGACGGACTCGTGACCTTGACAAAGGATGATCTGCTGGAGAACTATCTGATCGAGGACACCTACCAGACTCATTTCAACCCGATCGGCCAAGGGCTTTTCATCAAGAACGGACAGCTTTTCATGCCGACCGGATTCGGCAAGGAGAGGCAGCCTTCAATCCTTTACGTCTGGAATCTGTACACCCGTACCATGCAGAATGTCATTGATTTGACGAAAGCCACTTTCGGCGAGCTTGAGGACTGCGCCTACTACAGGGGCGACCTCTACATCCAGGCTCAGGGTGATCTGTTCAGACTAAGGTTCTAGGAAATCACGGTTCTCCGGATGGTGAGCCACCTATGATCCCGCTTATGGAAAGGCGTTGGCTTTTTCATAAGCGGGTATTAAAGCGGGTATTAAAATGTTAGTTAATATTTGAATATTATTTCTTTCCGAAAGAAAAAAATGATTATCTTTGTGAAAGTGAAAGATGATTAACTAATCGTATTCCGGTATCTATGAGTGC
Organism: uncultured Alistipes sp.; assembly: GCA_900544195.1. Lineage (GTDB taxonomy): Bacteria > Bacteroidota > Bacteroidia > Bacteroidales > UBA932 > Cryptobacteroides. Next base: position 4,155 of record UQUJ01000067.1, read on the forward strand.
GACAAGAAGTATATGTGACAACAAGGCAGTAATCTATCTACTGTCCGTATTGGCTATTGTGCTTTGGGGGATGTCCTACATCTGGAGCGACAGGCTGATCGCTCTCGGAGTCCCGATCTCATATTTCGTCCCGTTAAGGATTTTTGTCGCCGGAATAATACTTCTTCTCTTCAACATTCTCACAAAAGAGTTCCGTCTTATAGCCCGCAAGGATATCTGGAAATTTATGCTGCTCTCTTTGTTTGAGCCGCTTATCTACTTTTTCTGCGAGACTTACGGCATCAAGGAGACCGGCTCACCGACCATCAGCGCCATGATCATAGCCTCAGTTCCTATCTTCTCGGTAGGCGCAGGATTTCTGTTTTTTAAAGAACGTATCTCGGTCATCAACGCATTGGGAATAGCCGTGACATTGGGAGGCATCTGTCTGGTTCTGCTCAAGCAAGGAGGAGATGAAGGTGTGCCGCAGAATTTCATCCTCGGAGTCGTGCTCCTGATGATAGCCGTCTTCTCAGAGGTCGGCCACGCCTCCTTGACAAAACTTCTCGCCGACGGCTACAAGCCTCAGGTCATCGTGATGTACCAGTTCCTGATCGGAACCGTGTACTTCCTGCCGTTCTTCCTGACGAGAGGCATCGAGAATTTCGACGCGAGACTCGTCTCCTGGGAAGTCCTGGAACCTATCCTCTGTCTCGCTGTCCTCTGCTCCAGCCTTGCCTTCTCTCTGTGGGCCATGGCAATCAAGAAGTTAGGCGTGGGCAAGTCCAGCGTCTTCCTCGCCATGATGTGCGTAGCCACCGCCCTCGTCGCCGAAGTCATCGGCCGCGAGCACCTCTCCCTCCTCCAATGGCTCGGCGTCCTCATCGCCGTCCTCGGCATCGTCCTCTCCCAGTACTGCTGCACAAAGAAATCTGAAATTTAGTGCGGCCGCTAAAAAAAGTATGATAAATCGTACTTACTCTTGCTGGCTTAAGGTTTTTTCTATTTTGGGCCTGAAAGTATGATTTGTTAGACTTATGGGTTGCGGAGAAGAAATAAAAATACGTCGGAAGACCCTTGCCATTTCTCAGCGGATCTTGCGGAGATGGCTGGTGTCGGTCTGGCAACCATCAAGGACATAGAAAGAGGGAAAGGCAATCCTTCCTTGTCCACCATCTCCAGAATCCTTGATGTGCTGGGGATGAAAGTCCTCTTCAGGGTACGTCAGACAGTTTGAAATGAGTGATGAGACAATTGGATGTATAGATGAATGACCGAAAGGCCGTTGTACTGGTTGAACGGCATACAGGGAGTGGATACATATTCCGTTACGATGAGAACTACTTGGCTTCGGATGGCCCTGCAATATCAGTCACGATGCCGAAACTGAGGGTTCCTCTCGAATCGGAGATTCTATTTCCTAAACTTATTTTGCAAGAACATCTATAAGAGGCAGCATATCATCATACCAGCAGTTGTTGTATATGTCGTAGAACTTATCGAGACTATTTACCGCCCATGGGAGGTCATACCTCTCCAGTTCTGATTTCATGAACGATGCAAACACACATTGTTCTTCAACGGTATAGTCGTCACCTTTATTGTAGTTGCCAGGCATCCACGCACCAACCCAAGTAGGGATACCAGTACGCTCTTGCCATTCCACACCGAGGTTTATAATGTCGCGTATATTCTGCATTTCCTCCTCTGTGCCTGTCTGCCAATATTTTTTGCTGTCAGGATCCTTGCTCGGCCCAGCAGCATAGAGATGCCACTCTGCCATCACATAGTCACCGCACGCGGTTGGTATCACCATCTGATCCAGATATGCCGGATTCGAAAGTCTGGCTGGCGACAGGATAAGTATTCTGGTGGGGTTTGATTCGCGGATAATATCAGCCATAGTCTGATTATAGAGATTGATAGCCTCATAATCCTTTCCTGCCACATCGCTCCATTCTATATTAAGGTTGAATACGAGGCTGTGTGAAGAGTGGGCATAATGCTCAGATATTTTTTTCCACCATTCGGCACATTCTGCCAATGTCATTTCATTGGGACTCAATTCATAGTCTAGAGCATTGTATGCCAATACTGGTATAATACCATTATTGAGGCAGTCATTTATACATCGGTCGAGAACTTTGAAAAGCGTTTCGTCGGCAGGTAGTTTCGTGCGTATTCTTGCCGTATTGAATCCTTTCTGCTTGATCGCTTTGACTTCGTCTTCTCCGTAGAGTTCAATTTTCTTGCTAAATTCAGCCCATTGCACATCAAAGCCACGTCCCATCATCCTCTGCATTTCTTTGGGCGTGATAGGGCGGTCTGCAATCTTGTTGTCTTCATCTGACTCGACTGACGAAGCTGAGCAGCTTATAAACATCAGACTCAATATCGTAAGTAGTGATAATAATGTTTTTATATTGTGTATGTTACAGTTTGTTTGTCAATATGGCAAAGGTAAGTATATAATCTGAGACACCCACTTTTTCTAGAGAATTGTTTCATAATAGACAACTGAGCAAAGACTGGATTTGTGTATTCGCTAAAAATATCATTATTACGTTTATCCCAGTTCAAGTAATTCTTTGTCCGTCAAGAAATCCAACAAGCCAATAGTCAACAGGCCGAGTTCGTCCTCCTTGCGATGGATATCATCACCAACAATGACAATCTTGCGGAAGTGGTCATTGATTGACAACAACGGGCGTCGCTCTTGTTGTTCCTTCTCTGGCGTAGGCATATGGAAAGCCGATTGAATATACACTCTGTATGGAGGACGGTTTACCACAAAGTCAACTTCCAACTGTCTTCTGACAAATTTTCCATTCTCATCTTTGCCTCTAAGTTCTACTAAACCGACATCCACATTATAGCCACGACTACGGAGTTCATTATAGATAATATTCTCCATAATGTGCGTTTCCTCTTGCTGGCGATAGTTGAGAATGGCAGCACGTATGCCGATGTCTGCGAAGTAGTATTTTGTCTCGGTGCCGATATATTTTCTGCCTTTCACATCATAGCGTAAGGCTTCTTCTATCAAGAAAGAATCTTTCAAATAGTCAATGTATTGTTTTATAGTGTCTCTTTTTATGGTTACCCCTTGTGAAGATTGAAAGGTATTGGCTATTCTTGTTGGGTTGGTGGAAGAACCTATACCAGAAGCAAGCACACGTACCAATTCCTTCATTCCTTCTGGATTGCGTAGATGGTTGCGCTCAATTACATCACGCAGATAGGTCGTTTCATACAGACCACGCAAGTAGTCTGTTTTCTTTTCTTCCGTTTCAAGCAAAGCCACCTGTGGCAGTCCTCCAAAAGTATAGTAATCTAACCATGCTTTGCGTATATCGCCACCAATACCATTAAAGTATTCGTCAAAGGTGAGAGGCCAGATGCGTATCTCGTCACCTCTGCCTCGAAACTCAGTCACAACATCACTTGACAGGAAACGAGAGTTTGAACCCGACACATACACGTCCACATTCCTCATGTGTGTCAAGCTAAGAATAACCTCCACAAATTCTTCTACAAGTTGTACCTCGTCCAAGACTATATAATAAGGTTTGCCATCATCCACAACCTTTGAATCTATATAGTCGAGCAAGGCATCAGGCTTCCTCAACCGCCTGTTTCGGAAATCATCAAGTTGTATTTCAATGATGTGACTATCAGTCACCCCATGTTCCAACAACCAGTTATGCCAGATATCAAACAGCAGGAAAGACTTTCAACATCGTCTGACACCTGTTATAATCTTCACAAGTCCGTTCCCACGTCCTGCAATAAGTTCATCCAAGTATTTCTTACGTTCAAATATCATACTAGAGTACTTTTTTTGATATTGGTATCATATTTTACACCGCAAAGATAATGGCTTTATCCCAAAAGCCAACACAATCAATGGAAAAACTGCGTTTATCAAGTAAAAAAAAACAGTAAAACGTAGCATCGTAAACTACACAAAAATGCTTTTTAGAACAAAGGGTATGACATGTAATCACACCTAAGTTCAAGGGAGTCGTTTCAACCGTACCCCTTTATGAATTTCGTCCTATAACTTCCATTCACCACATTATGGGATCGGTTAAAAGCACCCCTTCCAACCCTTGTTTCGTGATTATTGATGTGATTGAAAGTTAAATACGTTAAATATTCACCTTTTCGTATCTAATCAGAATCCATACGGTCACTTTTCTACCGTTTAGAACGTATAACACTGATAATCAACTAATAATATATATGAAGGCTGTCTTGTGTTAAAAGTTACGGAGAATATGTATAATATCCGTAATATCTTACACCTTTGTCAAAGTATGAAAGCTTGTGACGAATGAATGATATTCAGGAACTTACCTTTCGTTGACCTGATTATCAGCGAGTGGTGAGTAAGGTGTTAATTATCAATGGAATAGTATATTGCCTTTGGCGGTTATTGACTAAAGACAGAGTACTAAAGTCTTGATTGTCAGTGCTTTATTTATCACGGTCGCTTCGATTGTGGCTCAGCGACCGGCTTGGGAAAGAAACAATAGTTGGCTTTGGGAAAATTACAACAGTTTCTTTATCTCTTCCTCGTCTGGCAGAAGTTCTTTCAAGCGTTCTTGGCTGGACTTGTAGGTGGCGACACCCATCGGTTTGGTGTAATCCTGAAGGACATACTCAACATAAGCACGGTCGGCATCCTTGCACAGAACGATCCCGACAGACGGATTTTCGCCTTCGATGCGTTCCTCATCGTCGAGGACTCGGAGATAGGCGGCTAGTTGACCGAGGTACGCCGGTTTGAAAGACCCTTTTTTGAGTTCAATTACGACCAGAGATCTCAGAACACGATTAAAGAATAGAAGATCCACCCAATGATCGTGTCCAAGCTTGTCGTAATGAACCTGATTGCCAAGATATGAGAAGCCACGTCCGAATGTCATGATAAAGTTCTTGATATTATGGACTATCTCGTTTTCTACCACACGTTCGTCAATGTCTTCATCCCTTTCGCCCAGCTGCTCGACATTGATGTAGTCCAGTAGATATTCATCCTTGAACATCTGGATCGCCTGAAATGCCCGCTTATAGTCCGGAATGGTCACGCCAAAGTTATTCGGCATTTTGCCTTGATTATGGTAGGTATCCTCAGAAATCTTTCTCTCCAGGGCATCAACGGACAGGCTGAGATCGGCACAAAGCTGAATATAGAATTTTCGCTCCTCGACATCTTTCACCTTCGTGATAATTATGCAATGGTGGGTAAAGCCTATGCTCAAGAAGGCTATCCATGGGAAGTTCGAGAAATTCGCCAGTTGTAGCTGTCGAATTTTATTGTCCTCAGAATCAGCAACCTTCAATTCGCCAGTTATGACTGGCGAATTTGCTTCAAGCGACTCCCATTCTTCATAGAAAGCTCGCATAGACTTCAGGTTTGATGGAGAGAATCCTCTCAGCCCAGGTATCTCACGGCGCAACTGTTCGCTGATTGTCGCAATGGCTCCCTTCCCCCAAAAACCTTCACGACTGTTTTGGGATATGTATCGTCCAATGCCATAGTACAAAGCCAGTTGCTCCTGATTCACACCCTTCAAAGCTTTCGCTTGGCTCTGCAGAATAGCGGTTTTTATCTGCTTGACAGCATCATTGTATTGTGTGGAAAGTTTCTCTTTCATACTCGTCAATTATAGTATTATTGGTGGGTGAATGCCAGAGCTTGACCGGAAGGGGAGTCGTGGAGGAGACGGCTGTCGGTGACGACTTGTTTGCCGTTGAGGAACACACGATCGATGACACCACGAAGTGTTGTACCTTCATACGGTGACCAACCGCACTTGTAGGCGACATTTTTTACTGAATATTCCTGCTCAGGAACATTGCGAACCAAATCAGCGTGACTCTTGACGGAATATTCCTGCTCGGGATCGAGGATGACCAAGTCGGCGTAGTTGCCGACCTTCAGGTGGCCTCTGTCTTTTATTCCGAGGATTTCGGCCGGCTTCTCCGAGAAAGAGGAGGCGATTCGGGACAGGCTGATCAAGGCATCGTCATCGGCGTTTTTCCCTTCGTTGTACAAAGCCGCGGCTGTCAGCAGGGCCGAAAGTGACTGCTGGACTGAAGGCATGCCGGAAGGACATTTCAGATAGTTGTCCACTTTCTCTGAAAGCAGGTGAGGAGCGTGGTCGGAGCCTATGGTGTCGATTATGCCTTCCGCAAGACCTTTCCTCAGAGCCTCACGGTCAGAGGCCGACTTGATGGCCGGGTTGCATTTCACCTTCCCCTTCAACTTCTCATAGTCCTCATCGCAGAACCATAGGTAATTCGCTGAGGTCTCAGCGGTTATATTCGGGTTGTGAATTTTGGCGGCGCGGATCATCTCCACCTCTTCGGCTGTCGAGACATGCAGCACGTGAAGTCTGGTGCCATATTCAATGGCCATCGCAAGAGCCTTGGCCGTGGATCGGATGCAGGCCTTGCGGTTGCGGATCCGAGGATGCTCGCTGAAAGGAATATCCTCGCCGAACTTCGCCTTGGCAGCCTCCAGATTTGCCTTTATGATTCCCTCGTCCTCACTGTGGATCAGAATCGGCTTCCCTTGAATCCTGAACAAATCAGAAAGAGCCTCATTGTCGTCCACGAGCATATTCCCGGTAGAAGATCCCATGAAGACCTTGACACCGCCGAACTCTTCGCCGTGGCCTTCAGCGAGATATTCCCGAATCGCCGCGGCATTGCCGTTCGTGGCTCCTATGTGGAATCCGTAGTTGGCCCACGATCGTCCGCCGGCCCGGTTGAGCTTGTCTTGAAGAGTCTCCAAATCGGTTGTCGGAGGCTTCGTATTCGGCATATCAATAAATGACGTGACTCCTCCGAACAGTGCGGCCTTTGACTCACTTTCGATGTCTGCTTTCCACTCCATTCCAGGTTCGCGGAAATGCACGTGAGCATCTATTCCTCCGGCCATCAACACCTTGCCTTCCAAGTCAATGACCTCAGAATTTGAGAAAGCCCGCAAGGCCTCTGAATCGTCGGAGTCCGAACCGCCACGGTACCATATTCCCGCAATCCGCTCGCCGTCAATGCCAAGGGCTCCCTTTCTTGTGGAAGCCCCTGTCACTATTGTCGCATTGGTAAGTAAAATCCTTGCCATTGGTTATCCTTTACGATGGAATTTTCTGAATTTCAGCTTGATGACACCCCAGAACGCCTCTCCGAAGATTCCGCCGCTCATCTTTGAAGTGCCAAGCTTGCGGTTCACGAATATGATCGGGACCTCCACCAACTCGAATCCCAGTTTCCAGGCCGTGTACTTCATCTCGATCTGGAATCCGTAGCCCTTCATCCTCACATCGTCAAGGTCGATGGTTTCCAGAGCCTTGCGGCTGTAGCACTTGAACCCGGCCGTGCAGTCGTGGATCTTCATTCCGAGGACTGTCTTGACATAGATTGACGCGCAGTAGGACATCAGGATCCTGCCGATCGGCCAGTTGACCACACTGATTCCGTCGCAGTAGCGGGAGCCGATGGCCACGCCTCCGCATCCGGCGCTGGCCTTGTAGAGTCTTGGCAAATCCTCGGGGTTGTGGGAAAAGTCCGCGTCCATCTCGAAGATGTAGTCATAGCCATGCTCCAAAGCCCATTTGAATCCTGTCAGGTAGGCGGTTCCCAGCCCGAGTTTCCCGGAGCGTTCAATCATGAAAAGCTTATCAGGAAACTCTTCCTGAAGTCTTTTCACAATGGTGGCGGTGCCATCTGGGGAGCCGTCATCTATGATAAGCACATTGTACTCTCCGTCAAGGGAAAACACTTTCCTTATGATCGCTTCGATGTTCTCCTTCTCGTTGTAAGTCGGAATAATGACGACTTTCCTGTCCATAGTATAAAATAAAGATATTATTTAGTTTTCATCATCTCCTTGACCGCCGCCTCAAGCTGCCTGTCCTCTCCTCTGAGGACGGAGGCCGGGTCGTTGTCAACCTTGATGTCCGGCTCAATCTGCTGGTTCTCAAGATACCTTCCCTCCTTGAGCCCGAATGAGCCGACTTGTGGAATACCAAACACCATGCCGTTGATCTGGGTTTCCCACCATACGGCGGTCATCGTGCCAGGAACCGGCATTCCGATCAGTTTGCCTACTCCAAGAGTCCTGTACGTGTACGGGAAGCCGCAGGCATCCGAGTAGTTGTCCTCGCACATGAGCACACATGAAGGCTTTCTCCATTTGTTGTACGGCTCGCTGCCGATGTACTGGCCCCTCGGCATGAACCTTATATATTCCTTGCCGCTGAGGAAGGTCGCAAGGTCGTCATGCAGCCAGCCGCCACCGTTGTGCCTGGTGTCAACAACCGCCGCGTCAGCCGCCCTGTACTTGCCAAGCAGTTTTGAATATACCGTCCTGAAGCTTGGCGAGTCCATTCCCTGGACGTGCGTGTAGCCCACTTTACCGCCTGACATCTTGTCCGTCATTTCCTCTCTCTGCTTCACCCACCTGCGGTACATAAGGGATGATTCTGAATATCCCGGCTCGATGAACAGCTCGACATCCTTCTTTCCTTTCTTCACAACGATGGCAACCTTCTTGCCGGCCTTGTTCCTGAGAAGGCTGAACCAACTCTCTCCGGTCTTTATCGGCTGCCCGTCAATGGATTCGATGATGTCTCCGGCTTTGATTCCGGAATCGGCCAGATTGAGGGCTCCGCCAGGAAGCACTTCCGCTATCTTCAGACCGTCGCCTTCGTAGTCGTAGTCATAAATGGCTCCGAGCCAACCCATCGTGAATTTCGAACGCTGGTTGTAGCGAGCTCCTGTGTGCGAACCGTTCAGCTCGCCGAGCATCTCGGAAAGAAGATCCTGGAAGTCAAAGTTGTTGGCGATGTACGGCATGAACTGTTCATAGTTCTTCTTGTACCCCTCCCAATCTATTCCGTGGATCTGAGGATCGTAGAACTTCTCGTCCACCTGCTTCCAGACGTGGCCGAAGATGTAGTCCCTCTCGGCCTTGGGTTTGAACTCGTAGTCTCCTGAAAAAGAAATTGTGCTCATCGCTCCACTGGCGATCGTGATCTTCGTGATCGAACCGCCTGTGAATATGTAGAGATCCTTGTCATCGGTTGACGGCACCAACGAACCGTACACACCTTTCTTGATGATCTTGACATCACCCTTCTTGATGTCCATCTGGCAGAGGTCATAGCCCTTCTCAAGCCTGGTCGTGTAGAAAAGTTTTGTGCCGTCCTGTGTGAGGTAGAAGTCCCCAAGCCTTCCGGAGAAGCGTGTCAAACGGGCCGTCCGGAACTCTCTGTTCTCAAGGTCGAGCACGAGTTTCTCGGGTTTCTCAGCCTGTTTTACGGAATCTTTCTTTTCCTTTTTCTCTTCTTTCTCTATCTTCTTCTCGGATTTCTCCCCGTCCTCAAGAGCCTTGGCGATCTCCGCATCCTCCTTGTCCTGATAGAACTTTGTCATCTCCTTGCCGTCAAAGAACATGATGTAGATGTCACTCTCGGCTCCCCAGCTTCCGTGGCTGCGGTAACCGTCCTTGTCTGACTCCCAAGCCATGGCCTTGCCTTTCAGAGTCCATTTGAAGTTCCCGTCAGAATAGCCGCTCTCGGTCAGGTTGGTGATCTTGCCGCTCTCGATGTCTATCAGCGCGACATCCGAATTGTTCCATCCGCCGTTGATCTGATAGTTGCTAAGGAGATATTTGCTGTCCGGACTCCACTCGAAGCCTTGGTCGCCGTCAGCATAGGAGTAATTCACGCCTTTAAGCAAAGACTTTTCCTTTCCGTCCTTGGTCGATTTTATGACCAGTTCGGTCCTGTCGCGCAGGAACGCCACCCATTTTCCGTCCGGAGAGACAACGGGCTGGAAGCATGTCTCGCTTTCCGATGTCACAAGCTCTTCCTTGAACTTGGTGGCGTAAGTGAACCTCTTTTCCTTCTTGTCGGTCAGCGAAGTCTTGTATATTCCCCAATGACCGTTCCTTTCCGATGAATAGTAAAGCTCGCGTCCGTCCTTTGAGAAGCTGACGTTACGCTCCTGCTCAGGGGTGTTCGTTATTCTCTTCGTGGTTTTGTAGTCGGCGGACGTGACGAAGACATCGCCTCTGATCACGACAGCGATCTCTTTTCCGTCAGGGGACACCGCCATAGAGGACGCTCCGGTCGAGAAGGTGAGATATTCAACATCATTCTCGGTCTCGTCCTTCGCCACGGTGATGTCGAGCTTCTTGGGCTCGCCGCCGTCCGTCATTGTGTATAGGTCTCCGTTCCAGGAGAAGCAGAGCGTGCCGTTGCCGGCCACGGAAAGGAATCTTACCGGGTTGTCCTTGAAATGTGTCAGCTGCTTAGGCTCTCCAGGATTCCCGGTTGAGGCTTTATAGACGTTCAAAGTCCCGTCAGCCTCGGATATATAATAATATGTCTTCCCGTCAGCCGCGAAGACCGGATTCCTGTCCTCACCGACGAACGTTGTCAGCTTCGTGAATGCTCCGTCTCCTGTGACACGGAACCTTTCCCCCTGTTCCGAAGCCGGTTTGTAAAGCCAGATGTCTCTCGTCACGGATGAATGATGATGCTTGCGGAGCGGATCCTCGTAGCCTTTGTAGTCTTCGTAGATGACCTCTCCTGAGTTGTTCACACTCATAGCCATGAGAGGCATTGAGGTGACAAGTTGAGGCCTGCCGGCTTTCTCGTCAATCTGCCAAACCTGCGGGCTGCCCGGGAATCCGCCATAGACGGCGTCCTGCTGGATGTTTGCCTGGAACAGAACCCTGCCGCCGTCAAGCACGCAGAGAGGAGTCTCGTTACCCGGGTAATCCGTCAGTCTTTTCGGAACACCACCCTCGGCGGAAGTGATGAATATGTCCTTGGAGCCAGCCCTGTAGGAAGAGAACACGATCTTCTTCCCGTCCGGAGTCCAGAGGGGATCCGAGTCATAGGCTTGGTTCGTGGTGATCTGGAGTGCCCTTCCGCCGTTGACATCAACCGTGAAGATGTCGCCTTTGTAGCAGAACGCCACTTTCGTTCCGTCAGGGGAGATCGCGCTTTTCCTGAGCCATTTCGGCGTTTCCTGCGCTGTCATTGCCGTGGCTGTCGCCATGACAGCCGCAGCCAGAATCAATGTTCTTCTTAAGGTCATATTCATTGAGATTAATTAATATGTGAGCCGCCCGGGCGACTATTTGACAAAAGTATCAATTTTTACCGATATTTTACTATTTTTGTGACTGCGAAAATGCTAAAATTAATATTCTATAAATATTATGAACAGAATCGATTGTTTTGTCCCGTTCGTGAGCGATGAGCAGGTGGCTGTGACCGCCGGCAACCTTCGCGCGCAGGACGAGGTCGCCAAGGTCGAGTTCCTTGACGCCGCCACATTCAAGAGTACCGCAAGCATCAGAAAGATCGCCGATGCGGCCACCGCTCCTTTCACCATGATCTACACGAAGACCACCGAGTTGAGCTTCGGCCAGTTTGCCCTTGAGCGCTTTCTCTCCATCGCGGAGGACTCATCTGCCGCCATGGTCTATGCCGACCATTTCAACGAGGTTGACGGCAACCGCGCGTTCGCTCCGGTGATCGACTGCCAGCAGGGAGCGTTGCGTGACGATTTCGACTTCGGCTCTGTGCTGATCTACCGCACCTCCGCATTGAAGGACGCCGTAGCCAGAATGGACGTGGATTATGAATATGCCGGCCTCTACGACCTGCGTCTCAAGGTTTCTCAGAAAGGCAGCCTTGTCCACATCAATGAATATCTTTACTACGAGATCGAGACCGACACCCGCAAGTCCGGCGAGAAACTCTTCGACTATGTGGATCCGAAGAACCGTGCTGTCCAGATTGAGATGGAAAAGGCTTGCACCCAGCATCTTAAGGATGTCGGAGGTTACCTTGAACCGAAATTCAAGCACATCGAGTTCTCTGACGATACCTTTGAATATGAAGCATCTGTCGTCATTCCTTGCAAAAACAGGGTCCGCACTATAGGTGACGCGTTGAATTCCGCCCTGAATCAGAAGACCACATTTAAATACAATGTGATCGTGGTCGATGACAACTCCACTGACGGAACCGTTGATGTCATCAAGAAGTTCATCGATGACCCTAAGCTCGTCTATATCGCGCAGGACAAGAGTTACCATGCGATCGGTGGCAACTGGAACGCCGCCCTGCACCATCCAAAGTGCGGAAAGTTCGCCATCCAGCTGGATTCTGACGATGTCTATTATGATGAGAACACCGTCCAGAAGTTCGTGGACGCTTTCTATGCCCAGAACTGCGCCATGGTTGTCGGTACCTACAGGATGACCAACTTCCAGATGGAGACCCTGCCTCCGGGAATCATCGACCACCGTGAGTGGACCCCTGAGAACGGCCGCAACAATGCCCTCCGCATCAACGGGCTTGGCGCTCCGCGCGGATTCTATGTGCCGATGCTCCGCACGATCAACTTCCCGACAACGAAGTACGGTGAGGATTACGCAGTGGGTCTCCGTGTCTCCAGAGAGTACCAGATCGGACGAATCTACGATGTTGTTTACAACTGCCGTCGTTGGGACGATAATTCAGACGCCTCGCTCGACATCGACAAAGTAAACGCTAACAACCTGTATAAGGATAGGATACGTACTTGGGAACTGCAGGCGAGAATCCAGATGAACAAAAAAAGATAAAAATTTTTCAAGAAAAGTTTGCAGGTTCAAAAATAATGTCTACCTTTGCATTCCCGTTCGGAACGAAACACAAACGATCTGAACGGGAATGCAAAACAAGTTCATTGAAAAGACTGAAGGAAGTACAACAAGTACCGAGAACGAAAAATG
>UQUJ01000068.1 GCA_900544195.1 uncultured Alistipes sp.
CAAAAAAAGATCTATCCTCGAAAATCTTCTCTTAATCTGAAGCAACTTATTATTTCATGTTCCTAAACGAACAAAAATATAAAACTTTTATGAAAAATAACGTAACTTTGCACGGCATTTGAAGAGAACCAATGCCGGAAAAAACGGATAATTAATTTCTAAATTTATAGAATTATGGTATCATACAAAGATCTTGGCCTGGTCAACACCAGAGAGATGTTCGCAAAGGCCGTGAAGGGTGGCTACGCTATCCCTGCTTTCAACTTCAACAACATGGAGCAGCTTCAGGCTATCATCCAGGCTGCCGCAGAGGAGAAGTCACCGGTTATCCTTCAGGTTTCCAAGGGAGCCCGCAACTATGCTAACCAGACCCTCCTCCGCTACATGGCAGAGGGAGCCGTACAGTATGCCAAGGAACTCGGTTGGGAGCATCCTCAGATTGTGCTTCACCTTGACCACGGTGACAGTTTCGAGCTTTGCAAGAGTTGCGTTGACATGGGATTCTCATCAGTGATGATCGACGGTTCCGCTCTTCCTTATGAGGAGAACATCGCCCTCACAAAGAAGGTTGTTGAGTACGCTCACAAGTATGATGTTACCGTTGAGGCCGAGCTTGGCGTTCTCGCCGGTGTTGAGGATGAGGTTGCCGCTGAGGAGTCTCACTACACAAAGCCTGAGGAGGTCATCGACTTCGCCACACGTACGGGCTGCGATTCTCTCGCCATCTCCATCGGTACCTCTCACGGAGCCTACAAGTTCAAGCCGGAGCAGTGCACAAGAGACCCTAAGACCGGCCGTCTCGTTCCACCTCCACTCGCATTCGACGTTCTCCACGAGATTGAGAAGAAGCTTCCTGGATTCCCTATCGTTCTCCACGGATCATCTTCAGTTCCACAGGAATATGTTGACATCATCAACCAGTACGGTGGCAAGCTTCCTGACGCTGTAGGTATCCCTGAGGATCAGCTCCGCGAGGCTGCCAAGAGCGCTGTCTGCAAGATCAACATCGATTCAGACTCCCGTCTCGCCATGACCGCCGCTGTCCGCAAGGTCTTCGCCGAGAAGCCAGGTGAGTTCGATCCAAGAAAGTACCTTGGACCTGCCCGTGACGAGATGAAGAAGCTTTACGAGCACAAGATCGTTGACGTTCTTGGTTCAAACGGCAAGGCTGAGTAATTTGCTTGTGGAGCCTAAGCTCCAGACAATCAGTCAATAGAATGCACGTCCTCCTATCCGATTCGGGTGGGAGGATGTTCTTTTAATATATTCATGGAGAATCAGTTGGCTTCCATGGTTGTGTTCACACACACGCACACTTTGGTTGCATTTTGGAAATGGCTGAGGCTGCTGGTGTCGGGGGGCTATCGTGAGCAGGGAGGGCTGTTTTGCGCACCAATGCTGGTGTCGGGGGTCTATCGTGAGCAGGGAAGGCCGTTTTGCGCACCAAGGCTGGTGTCGGGGGGCTATCGTGAGCAGGGAAGGCTGTTTTGCGCACCAATGCTGGTGTCGGGGGTCTATCGTGAGCAGGGAGGGCTGTTTTGCGCACCAATGCTGGTGTCGGAGACTATCGTGAGCAGGGAGGGCCGTTTTTGCGCGCGGTGTTGGTTGCGTGGAGCGGGTTGCGAGCGGACGAGCGGGTGACGAGCCGGCGAGGAGCTGGTGGGGGAGGCATTGGGGATTTCTGGAATATTCGTAAATTTGTGTCCTTTTGACACTAAATGTTATGGAACTTTTTAAGAGATACTTGATGTTGTGCGTGGGGCTGCTGATTGTGGCGTTCGGGGTGGCTTTTTCTATTCTGGCGGATCTTGGAACTTCGCCGATCTCGTGTCCGCCTTATGTGGCGAGTATGCTGTGCCCGCTGACGGTGGGGGAGGCAACGATCGTGATGCACTGCATATTCATTCTGATTCAGATGGCGCTCCTGCGGAAGGATTACGACTGGGTCCAGCTGATGCAGCTGCCGGTGGCGTTCGCGTTCGGGTACATGACGGATTTCGCCTGCTGGTGCATCGCGGATGTGCCTTGCCCGAACTACCTTATGCAGGTCGTTTGGTGCCTTGTGGGCATCGTGCTTGTGGGGGTCGGTGTGGCTTTTGAGGTCGTGGCCGGGGTGGTGACACTGGCCGGCGAAGGACTTGTTCTGGCGATCTGCAAGGCTTTCAAAACCCGTTTTGACATCACGAAAGTTGTTGTGGATGTGTCGCTTGTGGCTCTGGCGTGCGTCGCCTCGCTTCTCTGGCTTGACGGAAGAATCCACGGTGTGCGTGAGGGAACCCTCGCCGCTGCCCTGCTCGTGGGAGTCATCGCACAGTGGTGCAACAAGCCGGTCGAGAAACTGGCGGAAAAGATTGGTGTGAACAATGCCGGAAAGTGATGCGAAGTTGATGAATATTAAGGCTTAAGCCTATGCGCCTCATCGGAGATTACATATCTTACATCAAGGACATCCGGAGATATTCGGCGAGAACTCAGGCGATATATTCAGATGCCCTGAAGGTCTTTGTGGAGGATTGCGGGGCGGCGACTGATGAGGAACTGCTGAAATCGCTCACGCCGCAGGTCATCCGCTCACACGAGGTGTATCTTCTTGAGAAAAGAGAGGATAGCCCGAGGACGGTCAGGCTGCATCTGTCGGTGCTGTCGGGGTTCTGCCGCTACCTGATGAAGGAGAAAAGGCTGGCCGCCAATCCAGTGCGGACGGTGGCGAAGCCAAAGGTGGAGAAAAGGCTGCCGGTGTTCTATAGGGAAGAGTCGATGAATGAATATTTCGTCGCGACGGACTGTGATGCTTCCGAGGAGAATCTGGCGCAGATCACAGGGAACGACAAGGCCTCCGAGGCGGCATATTCAAGAAGACTGGAACGGCTGATCGTGTCGATGCTTTACAGTACGGGGATGCGCCGGGCGGAGCTGATAGGGCTTAGGATCGGAGATGTGGATTTCGCCCGCGGGACGATGACCGTGAGGGGAAAAGGCGACAAAGTGAGAGAAATTCCGCTTGTTTCTTCGCTTTGTAAGGAAATTTCATTATATTTACAAGCAGTTGAAACGATGGTTGGTCGCGAAAGATCGGCAAGCGAGCCACTGGCGGTCACCGGCAAGGGCCTGAAACTCTATCCGGTTTTCATAGACAGGGCGAT
This sequence comes from uncultured Alistipes sp., assembly GCA_900544195.1. Classification (GTDB taxonomy): domain Bacteria; phylum Bacteroidota; class Bacteroidia; order Bacteroidales; family UBA932; genus Cryptobacteroides. Next base: position 3,144 of record UQUJ01000068.1, read on the forward strand.
AAAAAGAGCGCTTGGGCGGGTCGGAAGCATCACCGGGAGAAAGTCTCCACACGTGTTGAGGCATTCCTTGGCCACGGAACTGCTGGACGAGGGGGCGGATCTCAATTCGATAAAGGAGCTTCTGGGACATTCCTCGCTCGCGGCGACGCAGGTCTATACGCACAACACCATCGAGAAACTGAAAAAAGTTTATGTTAACGCCCACCCAAGGGCAAAAAGCGGAGGTAAAAATGGAGATTAGAGTAAAATCCCTGAAGTTCGACGCGGATCAGAAACTGCTCGACTATGTAGAGAAGAAGGTCTCGAAACTTTCCAGATTCAGCGACCATCTTGACGATGTTGAAGTGACTTTATCTTTGCTCAAGGAGCCTGACAACAAGAATGTCAGGATCCAGTCCAGGGCCTACGGCCAGGATCTTGTCATCGAGAGGAACTCGACATCGTTCGAGGACGCGGTGAGCGCCGCCGTCGATCTGATGAAGGAGAAGATCGTAAGGACAAAAGAAAAGAAATTTGACGCATAGGATGAAAAAGAGATCGATCTTGAGTCTGATAGCCGTGGCGGGCATCGCCGCCGCGTGTGGTCAGCAAAGAGGTGTTGGAAGACAGGCCGCCGGAAATGACGGGCCTGTCTTTCTTGATGAGACGAGAACAATCGAGGAGAGGGTGGAGGACGCTCTCTCAAGGATGACAACAGAGGAAAAAGTGGCTGTGCTGCACGCCCAGTCCAAGTTCAGCTCGGCCGGAGTGCCGAGGCTCGGCATCCCTGAGATCTGGACTTCCGACGGCCCTCACGGAATCCGTCCGGAGGTGCTTTGGGACAAATGGAGTCAGGCCGGGTGGACAAGTGATTCCTGCACGGCGTTCCCGGCGTTGACTGCGCTGGCTGCCACTTGGAATCCTGAGATGTCGGCTCTTTACGGAAAGAGCATCGGCGAGGAGGCCCGCTACCGCAGGAAGGACGTGCTTCTGGGACCTGGCGTGAACATCTGCAGAACCCCTCTCAACGGGCGCAGTTTTGAATATATGGGTGAGGATCCTTACCTTTCAGGCCGCATGGTCGTGCCTTATGTCAAGGGTGTGCAGAGCAACGGCGTGGCTGCCTGCGTGAAGCATTTCGCGCTGAACAATCAAGAATATAACCGCTTCACCACCAATGTGACAGTTGATGACAGGACTCTCTATGAGATCTATCTTCCGGCCTTCAAGGCAGCCGTCACCGAGGGGAAGGCTTGGGCGATAATGGGTTCCTACAATCTTTACAAGAACCAGTGGTGCTGCCAGAACCAGTACACTTTGAACGACATCCTTAAAGGAGAGTGGGGTTTCGATGGAGTAGTGATCAGTGACTGGGGCGGAGCCCATGACACGGAACAGGCTGTGAATAATGGTCTGGACATGGAATTCGGCACGTTTACCAACGGACTTAGCTGGTCTCTCTCAAACGCTTACGCCAACTACTACCTTTCGGATCCTTTCCTCAAGGGAATCAATGAAGGGAAATATACCATGGATGTGCTTGACAACAAGGTCCGCAGGGTCTTGAGACTTATGTTCCGCACGGTGATGGACAGGAACCGTCCTTTCGGCTCGTTCGTGAGTCCGGAGCACATCGCCGCCGCCAGAAAGATCGGGGCCGAGTCCATCGTGCTTCTCAGGAACGAAGGCGGGATCCTGCCGATAAAGAACGCGAGGAAGATTCTGGTTGTCGGCGAGAACGCTGTCAAGATGATGACAGTGGGCGGCGGAAGTTCCTCTCTGAAAGTCAAGAACGAGGTTTCCCCGCTGGAGGGAATCAGGGAAAGGTTCGCGGATGCGAAGGTGGTTTACGAGCGTGGTTATGTCGGTGATGCCAGCGGCCAGTTCGACGGGGTGACGACGGGTCAGGATCTTAGCGAGAGCCGTTCGGCGGAAAAGCTGATCTCCGACGCCGTGGCGGCTGCCAAGGATGCCGACTACGTGATATTCATTGGTGGCCTGAACAAGAGTGACCATCAGGACAGCGAGGGCAACGACAGGGAAAGCTATGATCTTCCATATTCACAGAACGCTGTGATTGAGGCTCTTGCCGCAGCCAATCCGAAACTTGTGGTTGTGAATATCTCCGGAAACGCTGTGGCGATGCCGTGGGCTGACAAGGTTCCGGGAATAGTTCAGGACTGGTATCTTGGGAGCGAGGCCGGACATTCTCTGGCGGACGTGCTTTCAGGCGATGTCAACCCTTCCGGAAAACTACCGTTCACGATCGGGGCCACGCTGGCGGATTATCCTGTTCAGTCTGAAATCCAGTACCCGGGAATCCCTCGCAAGGAGACCGTCAAGATGGGCATCCAGGACAAGATCATCTACGACGAGACCTACACGGAAGGAATATTCGTGGGCTACCGTTGGTTCGAGCATAGCGCCATCAAGCCGACCTTCCCGTTCGGCTACGGACTCAGCTACACCACGTTTGAATATGGCGAGCCTAAGACTTCTGGCTCAATCGAAAAGGGCTTGACCGTCACTGTTCCGGTGAAGAACACCGGCTCTGTGGCCGGTGCTGAGATCGTGCAGATTTATGTCAGCGCTCCGGAAAGCTCAGTCGAGCGTCCGGTAAAGGAACTCAAGGGCTTCGGAAAGATATTCCTTGAACCAGGCAAGTCTGGTGAGGTGAAAGTGACTTTGGACAAGGCGGCCATCAGCTATTTCGACGCTGAAAAGCATGATTGGGCGGCTGAAAAAGGCAACTACAGGATTCTTGTCGGCGCTTCGTCCGAGGATATTCGTAAGACATTGGATTTTAAGTATTAACAGAGCCTTGAATGGCGAAAGGAACGGTTAATGTCGGCAGCCGGTGCCGTGAGATAGTTTCCGCTGTCAAGTCAGGGCAGTTCGCCCCCGTCTATCTGCTGATGGGGGACGAACCGTACTACACGGACATGGTCTGCGATGCTGTCATCGAGAACGCTCTTGACGAGGCTTCGCGGGATTTCAACGAGACGATCTGCTACGGGGCGGATGTCGATGCGGACACCGTTATCACAGCTGCCCGCAGGTTTCCGATGATGGCTGAGAGGCAATTGGTTGTGGTGAAGGACGCACAGGCAATGCGTGATCTGGAGAAGTTGGCTGTTTATTGCGAGAAACCTTTGGACTCCACGGTTCTGGTGCTTTTGATGCGCGGGGCTTCAGCTGACAAACGGAAGGCGTTGTACAAGCAGGCCTCCAAGAACGGGATTGTTGTCGAGTCCAATGCATTGAGGGACTACGAGATGCCTTCGTGGATTGCTCAGTATTATTCCGGAAGGGGACTGTCAATCGATCCCGAGGCCGCAGCTCTGCTGGCTGAGTCCGCCGGCACGAATCTGAGCCGCATCGCCGTCGAGACCGACAAGATGCTGAAAAACCTTCCGGAAGGAACACAACAGATCACAGTCTCGGACGTAGAGCGGAATGTGGGTATCAGCCGTGAGTTCAGCGTGTTTGAGCTGACCAAGGAACTGTCGGCGAGGAACGGGGCGAAGGCTTTGCGCATTGCCGCCCGGATCGGTGAGGCTGCGAAATTCGCGATGCCGATGGCCGTCAGCGCCCTCTACACCCATTTCGCCAGAATCCTGAAATACGCCGCGTTGAAGGAAAAGAACCGATACCCGGACAGAACCGCCGTCGCCGCGGCGCTCCAGGGCGTGAACCCTTATTTTTGGAAGGAATATGACACCGCGGTGGCCAACTACCCGGTCCGCAAGGCGATGGAGGTGATCTCCCTTCTTTGTGAATATGACTACAAAGGCAAAGGAGGAGATGCCGGGGAAGCCACCCCGGGCGAACTGCTCGTTGAATTGACAAGCAAGATTTTAAGTATATGAGTGAGAATATTATCGAGTGCAGGAATGTCTGCAAGAACTTCGGGGAGAAGGTCGCGCTTGACAACGTCAGTGTGAGCGTCCCTAAAGGCGGAATATTCGGTCTGCTGGGGCCTAACGGTGCCGGAAAGACCACGCTGATCCGCATCATTAACCGGATAACTATTCCTAATGGTGGAGAAGTTTTGTTCGACGGTCGTCCGATAACGCAGTCGGATGTCGAAAAGATAGGCTATTTGCCTGAAGAGCGGGGACTCTACCGCAAGATGGAGGTCGGCGACCAGGCAATGTATCTGGCCCAGTTGAAGGGCATGAGCGCAGCCGAGGCCCGCAAGGCGTTGAAGGAATGGTTTGTGCGTTTCGGAATCCAGGACTGGTGGAAGAAGAAGGTCGAGGAACTGTCCAAGGGTATGGCCCAGAAGGTTCAGTTCATCACGACCGTTGTGCACAAGCCGTCACTGATGATTCTGGACGAGCCGTTCTCCGGATTCGACCCGGTGAACGCCGAACTGATCCGCAAGGAGATCCTTCGTTTGAAGGACGAGGGGGCCACAATCATCCTATCGACACATAATATGGAGTCTGTCGAGGAGTTGTGCGACAACATCGCCCTCATCAACAAATCGCATCTTGTGATCACCGGCGGGGTCAATGAGATCCGTCACAAGTACGGCAACAACAACATCGAACTGGTCTATACCGGCGAGGACAGGGTCAAGGATGCCGAAGGAATATTCAAAGTCCTCTCTGACGAGGACAACGCCGGACGGCACACCGCCGTGCTGACTCTCGGGGAGAACGTGTCCTCCAATGACGCGCTCTCTGTCCTGCTCGGTCAGGACATCATCGTCAACTCGTTCAAGGAACTGATCCCGAGGATGAACGACATATTCATAAAACTTGTAACCGAGGAGGCATAGTCATGAATTTCAGAATAATAAAGACTGTCATAGCGAGGGAATATCTCACCCGCGTCAAGAAGAAGTCCTTCATTGTCACCACGATACTTGTGCCGCTGATTTTCGCGGCGACCATGATAATTGTCGGATTGATCATGGCCGGGACGAAGGAAAGGAAGCAGGATGTCGCCGTGGTTGACCGCTCCGGCATCGTGATGAGCCACCTGCAGGACACAGACCGGCTTACGTTCACGGACTATTCCTCCGAGAATCCCGATTCGGTCAAGGCCCGTCTGGACGAGTACGGGAAGGATGTCCTGGTAGTAGTGTCTCCGCTGGATTCCGTCAAGAAGACGGTCTCCGTCCAGACATATTCAAAGGACCCGCTCGGAGTGGAGTTCACCTCGGGGCTTACCGCGAAGGCCAATGACGCGGTAGAGGAGTACCGTGTGCAGCAGTACGGCATCGACAACCTTTCCAGGATCATGGACGAGGTGAAGGCCGATGTCAAGGTGACGGAGTACACGATGGACGAAAAAGGCAACGAGACTGTCTCGGAGTCAGGGATATACATGATCATCTCCATGCTTCTGGGCATCATCATCTGGATGTTCATCATGATGTTCGGCGGGCAGGTGATGTCCAGTGTCATCGAGGAGAAGACCAGCAGGGTGGTAGAGGTGCTGATCTCGTCCGTCAAGGCCATCGACCTGATGTTCGGCAAGATCATCGGCGTGGCTCTTGTGGCGCTGACCCAGTTCTTCCTCTGGATTGTTCTGACCGGCGTGCTGGTCACCGTCGCCACAAGTGTGGTAGGCAAGGACATGCTCACCGGTATGGCCGGCAACCCAGAGATGATGGCCCAGACGATGGGTGTCTCTCCGGATCAGATGCAGGCTCTTGGCGGGACAACCGCCACCCTGGGAGCGGCCGCCGACTCGACCGCAGCCGTGGCCGGCGAGCCTGACGAGATGAGCGTCATCATCGGCACGCTCGTGAACATTCCTTGGGTGAAACTGATAGTCTCATTCCTTATCTACTTCATCCTCGGCTACCTGCTCTATGCGTCGATGTTTGCCGCCGTGGGTTCCGCCGTCGAGAATGAAGGCGACTCGCAGCAGCTTCAGATGCCTCTGACTATCCCGTTGATGATCGCTTATTTCATCATCCTGATGGCGTTCCAGAACCCTGATAGCGGAGTGGTTGTGTGGGGTTCGATGATTCCGTTCACCTCGCCGATCGTGATGCTGGCCAGGATCCCTTACGGGGTTCCGATGTGGCAGCTTGTGGTCTCGATCGTCCTGCTCCTTGTGACTTTCTTCGGCTGTGCCTGGCTCTCCGCCAAGATCTACAAGGTGGGAATCCTGATGTTCGGCAAGAAGTCCACGTTCAAGGATTTGTGGAAGTGGCTGAGGATGAAATAGCTTCTTGTCCGTCGCACCGCCGCGGGCAGCCGCGATGATGTGCTACTTTATTAACCATGTTAATATTCACTTATGAGGAAAACACTAATTATGATCATGTTCCTGGCGGGAGGGCTTTGCCTTTGCGCGCAGGAGCGGACAATCACCTGGACGACGGATCCGGTTGACGGCCACCGCACAGGTGTCGTGGCTTCCAACGCATCGAACGTTGAGGAAGCGATGGGTACGGTAAAAGGATGTACCTACTATGCGCCGAACGGCAGGAAGTTCCGCAAGGGGACTGTGAAGAATGTGGCCCGGATAATGCTTGATGCCCAGCCTGCGATGGCAAAGGTCAAGACCGTCATCGGCCATTCGACACGTGAGATGGTGCGCACCTATCCGGAGTGCGAGATCTATGACTGGTACATTGACGAGCTGATTCGCGCGACCGCCGACAGCACCGGCAAGAGGGTGGACATCGGTATCGCCAACAGAGGCGGTGTCAGGATCGACATGCCGGCGGGAGAGGTTCTCTACGATGACATCATGTCGATGTTCCCGTTCCGTAACAACCTCTGCTACGTGGCTTTGCGTGGACGTGACGTGCGCGCGCTGCTGGATCAGATGGCGGCTTCCACGTTCCAGATCGTCGGTGGCGTGAAGGTCGTGGCCAGGAACGGCAAGATTGTCTCGGCCACCATCGGCGGCGAGCCGCTGGACGATGACAGGCTCTACGGAGTGGCGACACTCAACTTCCTTCTGGACGGCGGCGACGGCTACAAGGTGGCCAGGAACGCCGAGGAGGTCATAATGTGCAACGGCTACCTCTACGACACGATGCTCGCCTATGTGCAGGGCCTCACAGCCGCCGGGAAGCCTATCGAGTACCAGAACCAGAACTGGATCACAATCCTTGAGGAGGGGGACAGCAAATGAGACGTTTTATTTTAGGAATATGCCTGCTCGCGGCCATTGCTAACATCGACGCCGCGGCCCAGAAGAGACTTACCATACTCCACGTCAATGACACCCACAGCCATCTTGAGCCGGAGCGCTCAGGTGAGCGTGAGGGTATGGGCGGAGTGATCGAGCGCGCCGCCTACCGCGACAGTGTCGTGAAGGCTGACGGAAAGAGGAACGTGCTGCTCCTCCATGCCGGCGACTTCGATCAGGGCACGTCCTATTTCTCCGTGCTCGGAGGCGACATCGAGATCGATCTGATCAACGCGATGAAGTACGATTGCGTGACTTTGGGCAACCATGAGTTCGACAACGGTGTAGATGAGCTCGCGCGCCGACTTGCCAAGATCAAGTGTCCTGTGGTCTGCGCCAACTATGATTTCTCGAAAGTGTCTCTGTCTCAGTATGTCAAGCCGTACACCATTCTGAGAAAGGCCGGAATGAGGATCGGCATCATAGGCCTTATGCCGGACATCACCATCCTTGTCTCTAAGGAGGTCTCCGACATGATACCGGGCTATGAGAACTCGGAGGTGGTCAACAAGTGGGCCGAGTACCTGAAGACCGAGAAGAAGTGCGACCTTGTGATCGCCCTCACCCACATCGGTTTCGAGAACGAGCCGTATCTGGACCAGATGCTTGTCCGCCGCACCCGCAACGTGGATCTCGTCGTAGGCGGCCACTCCCACACCTACCTCAAGGCTCCTCACTACGAGAACAACCTTGACGGTGTCCCGGTTCCGATCGTACAGGACGGCGAGTGGGGACTCTATGTCGGCAACATGAAGATTACAAGGTAGTTCCGCTTATATGACAAAAAAAAGAAGGTGGCCAGGTTAAAAAACTTGGTCACCTTCTTTTCGCCATTCTTTTTGCCGGCTCGTCCGGCATATGTCAGTGAGGCCTCTGAGGGAGTGTCATAGGATCGGGCCGAAATAGAAGATACGGATGTCCCCCTTTGTCTCACGGTACAGGGTGATCGATAGGTCGAACTCCAGAAAGCGGCCGTCATTCGACACATGATAGTGGTTGAGATGGGCTCCGGTTACTGACTTGTTGCCGCTCACATAATGATCCCCTTCGGTGCGCTCCAGAGGGATGTACATTGTGGCGACTCCGGGAAGGTCGAGTTCCACCAAGGAAACGTTGAAGCTGATGTGGCCTGGCTCGCCGCAGCGGCAGCGCCATCCGGACATCTTGACGCGAATGTCGTCCCCGTCATAGAATACCCACTTCTGGTTTCCCTCGAAATCTTTTCCCTTGACGTTGGTCAGGTTGCAGTAGTGCTGTTTGTCAACGGTTACATAGCCGCGCGGGGTCCCCTGCTGATCGTCAGGAAGTAATTGATTGCAGGAGACAATTCCTGCCAGCGCGATCAGAAACGGAAGGAATAAATGTCTGGTGCTCATAATTCAATAGTTTTTTAGTCTCTAACAATATAAATCCTATTGATACGCATTTCTTGCATCATCGGTTCCCGGAAAGGAAACTTTTTACCATACGGTTCCCTCACGTCGGCAAACTCTTGGAATAAGTCTGTTACGAACGACCCTTTTATGGTGCCGGAGAGGCTGGCATAAAAGGGCGCATAGGCGGCCGGGAGTCTATCTGGCTTTCCGGAGGACGATCTGGTCGGTGGTGCCGTCGTTGGCGACCACCTTGAAGGTGTCCTCGTCGGTCTTCAGGCGGACGGCGGGGAAAGTCCAGACCACACCTGTAGTCTCTCCGGTACTTATCATCCGGTCGACTTGGCGGCCGTTCTGATAGAGGGTCAGGTACTTGGCGTTGCTGTAGACCTTGATGCGGAGATCCTGTCCGGCAGGGAAGTACTTGAGACGGCCGGAGGTGATGTGAACCGTGGTCTCATCCTTGTTCCAAAGGGACTTGTACAGGTAGAACACATCCTTTTTCGTCTGGCGGTCACGGGTCACGAGTCCCTTGTCATTCATGTACTTGCGGTCGTTGTTCCTTACAAACTTGACACCGTCCTCCGAATCCATGTAGCCTTCATGACGGTCGGCAACCGGAAAATCGAACAAGACCCAAATGGATGTGAAGTTCAGCCAAGGCATCGCCTTGATCTGGCGGACGTGCGACTCGTGGAAACGGTTCGCGTATTCTTCATAATGCTTTGAGTCGTCCTCCTTGTCGCGGACAGCGTCCGCAGGGTTCCATACTTGACAGAACGGATTGTTGCCGACGCCATATTCAGCGACATTGACAGGGCAGTCAGGTCTCAGGCCGCGGACTTTTTTCAGCGTGGGCGTGAATCCGTCGAAATTGTTGGGTGTCCTGTACCAGCCAAAGTAAAGATTCTGGGAGCAGAAGTCACCCCTTAGTTCAGGATAGCCTTCACGGGCGAGATTCGAGCAATCCGTGAAGCCCACAAATCGGTCAGGATCAAGTTTTTTAGTAAAGTTATAAAGCCTTTCGGTCTCTCGAGCTACCCTTTCCGCATCAAACGGTCCCTGGAGGTCATTGTTGTTACCCCAGGTGTCAAGTTCGTTCCACATACCCCAGAAAGCGATCGAAGGATGGTTGTAGAGATTGTTGACCATCTCCTTCATCTGGTGATGGATATTGTTGAAATAGGACTGGGTGGCGTTGGTTCCGCAGACATTCACCCAAGGAACTTCGGTCTGCACGATGATTCCTAAAGAGTCACAGAGCCGGAATGCTAAATCGTTGTGCGGATAGTGGGCGAGGCGGAGGAAATTCGCTCCGAGCTCCTTTACTATACGATAGTCACGGCGATAGTCAGCCTCGGTAAGGGCGGAGGCCTTGCCATCGGTGTCCTGATGCATGGCCACCCCCCTGAGAGGATAAGGGCGTCCGTTGAGGAGGAATCCCCTCTCGGGATCCATCTCTATCGAACGGTAGCCCACTTTGGTCTCGGCAATGTCCATCATCCTCTTGCCCTTGAACAACTCGACCCTCACCGTGTAGAGGTAAGGATCCTTCATTCCGTCCCATAGGTGGATGCCGGAAAGGATGAACTCGTGGTCGAAGTCATATTCAGAGAAAGCCCTTACAGGAACCTCGCGGTCAGCCTGATACCCCAAGGCGCCGTTTGCCTCCAGCAACTGGACACGGACAAGGATGTTCGCGTCCCTGTTGCTTGGATTGACGAGCCTGGCCTTCACATTGGTGACGACTTTCTTCTTCGTGACCTCCGGTGTCTCGCAGCGGAGGCGGTATATTCCATAGTCTTCAGGGGAGAAATAGACATCCTCCATCACAAGAAGCCACACAGGATTGTGCAGGCCGCCGTTCTTGTTGAAGTCAGATGAGACAGGGATCATATCCACGTCCTCGGAGTTGTCGCAAATCACCTCAATCCTGTTGACACCTTTCCGAAGAGCCTCGGTGATGTTCACGGAGAAAGGTGTGTAGCCACCCTTGTGGGAAGCCACCTGCTCCCCGTTCACCTTCACCACCGCCGCCTGGGCGGCTCCTTCGAAGAATATGTAGTGGGTCTTCTTCAAGTCATTGATTCTCAAGTCACAGCGATAGGTCGCCTTGCCGCGGTAATAGTAGGGCGAATGGCCGTCCTCGGCGTTGTAGGAATGCGGCACGTCCACGGTCTCCCAATTGGAGCCGTCCTTGCTGAATTCCCATTCCTTCAGTTGTTCCTGACGGAATCCACGGATCTGTGCCTCCAGAGGGAGGACAGCAAAAAGAATCGCCGCCGCGACGGCGCAGAATAAATGTCTTTTCATCAAGATGAATGATTTACGCATAATTACGCAAAGTTAGCAATAATCGTCGGAAATTCTTATCTTCGCAGCTGATAAACATCAATCATTTCTCCTTATGGACAGAAATTGCTTAAGAAACTATGACAAGACCAGAAAAGTCCACGACTGGTTCAGGTACTTCGCGCCGGTCTTCATCACCTTTTCCGTGGCGCTTGGCCTCATCACAAGAATATTATTGCTGTTCACTCCGCCTACCGTCATCGGATTCACGGCTCTGGAATGGCTTAAGATCTTTCTGTTAGGCTTTGTCAATGATGTGGCGTTCTCCCTGCTCGCGCTCGCACCGGCGATGGTGGTGCAGGCCACGCTGAACGACGCCAAGTACAAAAAGCCGCTCTGCTACATTATCGGAGCCGCCCTGCTCGCCTTCGCGGTCTACTCATTGCTGCCATCCAACATATTCACTGAATATGGTTCCGTCGTTCCGACGATAGCCCGTCTGCTCTCCCTCCTGCTTCTCGGCGCGTTCTGCCTGAGGCTGTTCATCCCGGACATCAGGAAGGGTTGGTGCAAGGCCGGACTGCTGTTCACTATGGGGCTGTACATATTCCTGATGATAGTGAACGCCATCTCTGAGTGTGTCTTCTGGAACGAGTTCGGCGTGAGGTACAACTTCATAGCGGTTGACTATCTGGTCTACACGAACGAGGTGATCGGGAACATCATGGAATCATATCCTATCGTGCCGATGTTCCTCGGGGTCTTTCTTGTGGCGGTGCTGATCTGTTGGCGGCTGTTCCGGCGGAAGGATTTCAGCGAGTCCGGCAACGGGGGAGCCGTTCCGTTCCTGGCGACATTCGTCATCTATGCGGTGCTGTTCGCCGGAAGCTTCTTCTGGCTGCGTTTCAGCTACCGTAACCTCCAGAGCTCCAATAACTACGCGACCGAACTGCAATGCAACGGATGCTGGAATTTCCTTGAGGCCTACAGCAGCAGCACTCTTGAATATGACAGGTTCTATCAGATGCTTCCCGAGGATGAGGCGCAGGGACTCAAACTCGCGCTTTGCGGCCAGGTTCCTGTCCGTGAGGAGGCTGGCTCCGCGGTCCGGCAGACAGACCAGCCGGCCGATGCCGCCGTGCGGATGATAAGGGACTCCGTTCCGCCTGTCAGGAAGAACATCGTGATGATCACCGTCGAGAGCCTGAGCGCCGATTTCCTCGCCGCCTATGGCAATGAGGACGGCATCACTCCGAATCTGGACACGCTCATTGAAAAGAGCCTTGTCTTCGACAACCTCTACGCCGCCGGCAACCGGTCCGTCCGCGGCCTTGAGGCCCTGACCCTCTGCATTCCGCCGAGCGCCGGCGAAAGCCTTATCAAAAGGCCGGACAACGCCGGACTTTTCTCCACCGGCACCGTGCTGAGGGAGAACGGCTACACGACCTCGTTCATCTACGGCGGCGACAGCTATTTCGACAACATGCGCGCCTACTTCTCCGGCAACGGCTTCGAGATCATCGACAAGTACTGTTACCCGAAGGAGGACATAACGTTCAGCAACATCTGGGGTACCTGCGACGAGGATTCGTACAGGGTGGCCTTGAAGGAGTTCGACAAGAAGGCCGAGAGCGGGACTCCGTTCCACGCCATCATATTCACAATCAGCAATCATCGTCCGTACACATTCCCGGAAGGGAAGATCACCTACGACGGTGAGATGAAGTCGCGCTCCGCCGCCGTGAAGTACACCGATTTCGCCATCGGCCAGTTCCTCGCCGAGGCCTCGCGCAGACCGTGGTTCGGCAACACCGTGTTCATCGTCGTGGCCGACCACTGCGCCTCCAGCGCCGGCAAGACCAGCATCCCGGTGGACAAGTACCACATACCGGCGATCGTCTATTCTCCGGGCTTCATCCAGCCTCGGAGGGTGGAGAAGCTTTGCTCCCAGATTGACCTGATGCCGACCATCTTCTCCCTGTTGCACTTCTCCTATGACTCGAAGTTCTACGGCCGGGACATCCTCGCGCCGGACTACAACCAGCGGGCGTTCATGGCCACCTACCAGGATCTGGGCTACTACAGTGATGATGTGCTGACCGTCCTCTCGCCGGTTCGCCGAATCCGGCAGTTCGACGTGAGGGAGGCCGGACCGTGGAGCCACACCGAGACGCCGAAGGAGACACCGGCGGACTCCCTGGTGAGGGAAGCCCAGGCATTCTACCAGACTGTCAACCTTAAGCCGTGGTGAATGTCAGACAGATAGCCGCAAGATAAACTATCAGGTATGAACAAGAAAGTCCTCTATTACATCGCCGCCCTCCTTTGGGGAGCGCCGGGGGTTGTCATCGCCGTCAAAGGCATCCAGGCGTACTTGACAATGCCTACGGAAAGGCTCTGGTGGCTGCTGCTCATCACGGCCTTTGTGCTGATGTGCTTCTACCTCATGTTCCGCAAAGCCGTGAACAAGTACTCGGCGCGCATCGCCGGACTGCCGCGGAAGACGACTCCCTGGCAGACATTCCCACCCGGCGGATGGATTCTGATTGTGGGCATGGCATGCCTTGGCGTCAGCCTGAAGTTCATACCCGGACTCCCCGCTGAATTCATCGCATCCTTCTACTCCGGCCTCGGCCCGATGCTCATCCTCGCGGCCTGCCGGTTCATAT
>UQUJ01000069.1 GCA_900544195.1 uncultured Alistipes sp.
TAGCATAGTAGTGAAGATGTCTTCACCGCATTGCCGTATGCAAAAGGAAGGAGGTATTTTGATGCGGTTGCCCTGACTTCGAATAAACGTCGGCGGACTTCGAAAAATGTCATTGAACCGGAGTATGGTAATCCTTAAAAATAAGTTTCATATTCTTACAACAGCCGTGACGCTATGTCGGAAAGCTCGCTTCTTTCTCCAATTTTGAGGAATATGTGCTCGAACAATTTCTGCCCGTCCATCTTCTCATTCAAATGGGACAGGCCGTTGGACCATTGATCCAAGTAAGGTTGGTCAATCTGGAATATGTCGCCAGTGAACACCATCTTTGTGCCTTCTCCCGCCCTCGTGATGATGGTCTTCACCTCGTTTGGCGTGAGATTCTGCGCCTCGTCGCAGATGAGGAACACACGCCCCAGACTCCTGCCCCTGATGTAGGCCAGAGGGGAGATCAGCAGTTTCTCCTCCTTAAGCATGGCCTCTATCCTCAAGGCTTCCTTGCTGGAAGGACGGAACTGTGCCTTGATGACGTTCAGGTTGTCCATCAAAGGCTGTACGAAAGGACTCATCTTGGCCTTCTGGTCTCCCGGGATGAAGCCGATGTCCTGATTGCCAAGCACTATCGTCGGTCTTGTAAGGATGATCTGGTCGAAGTCCTTGGCCTGCTCGATGGCTGCGGCCAGCGCCAGCAGGGTCTTTCCGGTTCCCGCTCCGCCTGTCATCGAGACAAGCTGGATGGCCGGGTTCAGGCAGGCGTCCAAAGCGAATTTCTGCTCGTCGTTGCGCGGGCGTATTCCGTAGGCTTCCTTGTTCTTGACCAGAACAATCTTGTCCCTGTTCTCATCGAACCTCGCGCAGATCGTGCTGTCCTGCCCCTTGATCTTGTAAAGCTGGTTGGCCTTGGGCCTGGCTTTGCAGACGGCCTTCCAGTCCACGGCGGTCTCCTGGCTGTAGGCAAGGCTCTGCAGCGCCTCAGGAGAGAGTCCTTCAAGGAACTGGACTTCCTTGTTGGAGTTCTCGATCTTGTCCTCGTCGATCCTGTCGGTCAGGTAGTCCTGCACCTCCATCCCGGCGGCCTTCGCCTTCATCCTGAGGTTGATGTCCTTCGTGACGAGGGCGACGAACCTGTCCGGATTGTTGTCTCTGGTCCAGATTGCGGTGGCAAGGATCCTGTGGTCGGGAATATCATCGTAGAACATCCCTTTCATGCTCTCCGGGAAAGGATGCCCAGGGTCTATCCTGATGTTCCCCAGTCCTCTTCCGATCGGTACACCGTACTTCCCGAACGATTTCCCGTCGGTGATGTGGTCGATGTCCCTCATGAAGCCTCTGGCGTTGAAAGCCAGATTGTCGTTGCCTTTCTTGAATTTGTCAAGTTCCTCGATGACGGCGATCGGTATCACCAGGTCATTGTCCTGAAACTTGCGGATGGCCTTGTGGTCGTGCAGGATGATGTTCGTGTCAAGAACAAAGATTTTGGGCTTCCTGCCGCCCCCTCCGCCGTGCGGAGTGTCAGCGTATCTTGCCATATGTGTTATTAATTATCATTTCCACGGCAATCTCCATTTGCCGCTTGCAAATAATGAATCTCAGTCTTCCCCTTCCGATGTCTGGCTGCCGAGCAGGGATTGCAGTATGTTCGCTATTCCGCTGCCGCAGGTCTTCACATTGACTTCGCCGGTGCCGACGACCGGATGCCCGGCAGGGTAGTAGGCGATGTCCTGAAGCAGGAATTCGGCGTCAACATAATCGTAGTCTGAATCCTTGATCTGAAGGATCGCTCCCGGGACCTCGGAAAACAGGATTCTGACATTCTGGTCCTCGCCGTATGCGCTCTTGATACCGCTGATGTCGATCTCGGCTCCGACATCCCCCGAGCACATCAATTTCAGTGCCGTAAGCAGTCCTCCGTCGCACACTGTCACGGCCGACATCGCGATTCTGTCTTCGATGAACTCCCTTACGACCTCGTAACAGTCAATGAAATAGTCCGCATCTCCGATTTCCGGGAAATTGTCCCCGTTCTGCCCGAGGGCGTCACAGAGGAGCGACCCTCCAAGTCTGAAGTCACACGAGTCGAACGGAACATAGATGATCCAACTGTCAGGGTCGGCCACCAGTTTGTCCGGAACCGCCCTGCGGCGGCCAAGCACCGGATGCTCGCTGCCGAAAGGAGCGTCTTCGGGCAGGAATATGTCGTCTTCATCCAGATTTCCGGTCTTCTCGCACGCTCCAACCTTGAAAGAAGTCTGGCAGATTCGTCCACTTTCAGAGAATGAGTACCCGCTCAGGCATATTCCCAAATCATTGATGTAGTCGGCCGTGGCTTCCGCCGAAGAGTAGAACGCTGCCATATTCCCGAGCGGCTTGCCGTTCCACTTCCATTTCGCGGCCAAGGTCAGGTCGCCGAGCTTGAAACGGCCGTTCATCCACGCGGCGTCCAAAAGAGCCTTTGCGATCCTGCCTCTGGTATAAGAATCCGCGAATGCCGCCGGAAACGGCCTTGGCTCCTCCAAAAGCGAGGCAACGGTCGCCAGATAGCCATGAACATTCTGATTCAGAAACTTTTTAATTGACGGCGACGGATCCGTGCTTTCATCGACAATCGGCTCGAACTCTCCGCTTTCCGTGTTCGGCTTCACTTCCGCAGACGCAAGGCAGTCGTCAAGCATCTCAGCCGGAGTCAGCCGTCTGGAAACGCCGTCTATGATGTACTTCGAATGAAGCGCTGATGTTTTTTCTTTCATTCCGCTAGAATATGTCCGTAAATTTAAGTAAATTTGAGTTCAGTTCAAAAAAACAAGTACATCGGATGATGATGGAACCATTTTCCAAAAAGAGTTATCAGAAAAAGGTAGAGGCGATATTCACCAGATTCCCCTCGGTTCAGAAAGTTCCGTTCAAGGATGCTTACAAACCCGGACTTGAGAATATGCTCCGGTTCGAGGAAGCCCTTGGCAATCCGCACAATAGCCTGAGAACGATACACGTCGCCGGAACGAACGGCAAAGGCTCGGCCGCGAATATGCTCGCTTCGGCGTTGGCAGCCTGCGGCCTCAAGGTCGGGCTCTACACCTCGCCTCACATCGTGGATTTCAGGGAGCGCATGAGGGTCGCCGGTCCGGATGGAGGTGCGGAACTTGTGTCCGAGGAATATGTCTATGACTTTCTTTGCCGTTACGAGGCCGACATGGATGCCCTGAGCCTGTCCTTTTTCGAGATTACGACCGGTATGGCGTTCAAATGGTTTGCCGATCAGAAGGTTGATGTCGCCGTCATAGAGGTCGGTCTCGGTGGCCGTCTTGACAGCACGAACGTCATAACTCCTGACCTTTCGATAGTCACCGGCATCGCTCTGGACCATTGTGCCTTGCTTGGAGACACATTGGCGGAGATTGCCGCCGAGAAGGCCGGAATATTCAAAAAAAACGCCCCTGCCCTTGTCGGGGAATATCTTCCGGAGACGCGTCCTGTCTTCGAGGCAAAGGCTGCGGAGGTCGGATGCCCCCTGACGTTCGCCGAGGATGTGGAACCTTCGCTGTGGCACAGAAGCGATGAGATTCTAAGGAATATGGACCTTCGAGGTGAGTACCAGAGGAAAAACCTCCGCACCGTGCTCGCCGCCATCGATATATTAAGGAATATGCCTGAATATGCCGGTCTGTCGGATTCCCGGGCTGTCGTCACCGCCATAGTCCGCACGGCTTCCAGAATGGGCTTCCACGGCCGTTGGGAAAGGCTTTCTCTCCAGCCGTTCATCATCGCGGACATCGGCCACAACCCAGCGGCCTTGCAGGAGAACTTCGCCCAGCTGGAGTCGATGGTGGCTGACGGTGAGTGTTCTTCGCTGATTCTGGTCTATGCCATCATGGCCGACAAGGATCTGGACGGCATTATGCCGCTGATTCCCGCCGACGCCACCTGCATATTCACGAATCCAGAGATTCACCGCGCGCTTCCGGAGAAGGAACTGACAGCGCGGTACCGTGCTTTCTGCGCCGCGAACGGTAGGTCTGTGAACCGCATCTACGACGCTTCTGATGTGCGTCAGGCTCTTTCAATGGCTATCAATCTGGCGCGTGAGACGTCGAGGATGCCGGACAGCGCTCGCTTCTGCTTCCCGCTGATCTACGTCGGCGGCAGTACCTATCTTGTGAGCGAGGCCGTGCAAATTCTGAAGTCCTTACAATTGTAGGATTTCTGGTTGTTATATAAGGTCACTTCGATGCCGAATCTTCTTGCAAGATTTTTGCAGGGTGGGATTTATACATAGCGATAACACTTTTAATGATGAAAACCAATATGCTGATAACTTCCGCCATGGTGGCGATTTTTTGTCTTGTGGCGATAACCACGGTCGCGTTTGTCAGAAAAGATAATGGTCAGAACCCTGCAAAGGATAGCCTTGTGCTGACTGACCTGTGGAAGGAATATTCCGCCGCTCAGAAAGCCGACCGCCCGAAAGAAATGGCCTCCATTCTTGACGCCATCATCTCGAAAGCCAAGGCCGAACGTCTGAACTATGACTTCTACACCGCCGCCAACAGGAAGGTTGAGATTGTGGGCAACCGTGACTGGAAGCTGCGCGAGGAGTATGATAAGTGGCTTGACAATGAGGTGGATGAATATGCCGAACCGATCGTGACCTTTTATCACCGGCGCTCCGAAGGGAGTCCTGCATCGCTCGTTGATTATGTTCTGGTCAACAAGGCCAGGCTTCAGGCGGCCAGAAACGGCGCTTTCTACGGCGACGGACTGGATGACCTGTGGACGGGGATGATCAAGGATGATTATGAATATGCCCTCTGGTTCCTGGCCGTCATCAATCGTTCGGAGAAGGCGATGTCGCTTCTGGGGGAATATGTCGGCGATTCCTACCCGAAGGCCGCCTACCTTGAGTACCGCCGGATGGCTGATAAGAACTATAAATACAATGATCAGGGACGTGCCGAGAAGATGGCCGCCGCCCGTTCGTTCGCGGATAAGTATGCTGGAAAGGCTATGTCCCTGTACGGCAAGGCCATCGTGTTCAGAGGCCGGTTTGACAGCCTGTCAAGGATTAGTGACTCTTATGCCGGCCGGAGATCTTCGGACGCCGGGCTTGTCGAAGCGTCTTATAAATCCCTTCGCAATGATTGCAGACTTGCCGAGAAGGAACGCCTGTCATATTCAAAAGGTATCGAAAAGGATATCGCCGGAAAGGTGAATGATTTCAAACTGTTGATGGAATCCCTTGACAGGAAGGAGATAGGAATAGCTTTCGAGAAAGGTGTCGCCGTCCTCACCCTTCGCAATCTGGCGAAAGTCGACGTGGAGTTCGTTCAGGATGTCAAAGGAGCCAAGCCTTTGATCCGCAAGACGGTGAACAACCCCAGGAAAAGTTTTTATGTTCAAGACACTGTGAAGGTTGAACTTCCGAAATGCGATGACGGAGACTACATATTCACTGTAAGGAACGGGAAGGTGGTCTCAAAGGCCGAATGGGAAAAGAAGACCCTTTCCATCGCCGTGCGCAAGGACAGCGAGAAGCTGCGTTTCTTTGTCGCTGACTATCTGACCGGCGAGCCTGTGGAAAAGGTTGATCTTGAGATACTTCGCTCAGGTAAGACCATTGCCGGGGCCAAGGATGTGGAACTTTGCAAGGACGGATTCACTCCTTTGCCTGAAGAGATTGCTGGCAGTCTGAAGAACGGTGCGGCGAGCTGCCTGGTCGCGTCATACCGTGATCAGGACGGATTCCTCCACAAGACTGATGAACACTACATCTACGGGAACTCTGGTTATGTGTCGGATCAGAATGACGATCCGGGAACGTTCTGCGAGATATTCACGGACAAGTCGGCCTACAATCCGGGAGAGAAGGTGGAGTTCAAGGCCGTCCTTTACAAAGGAGACATGGGCAAGAGTCTGCATACCTTGGAGGCCGGTGTCAAAGTGAAGGCCGAACTCGTCAATGCTGAGGACAAGACAGTCGGGAACAAAGAATTGACTACCAATGAATATGGCTCTGTGGCTGGCTCGTTTGACATCCCTTCCGGAGGCAGGAACGGTCATTTTCAGGTGTGCGTTACCGGCGATGGCGTGAACTCGTCGAAAGGAATCGTCGTGGATGAGTTCATCCTTCCGACCTACGACCTTGCCTTTGACAAGACCGACAGGCTTTTCATTGCCGGCGACACCGTTGAGGTGACCGGCAAGGTGTCCAGTTTCAGCGGACATCCGCTGTCTGCCGCATCAGTGACCTATTCTGTTGGCCGGCACGGGAGAACTTTCGCCTCGGGAAAACTGCTTTTGGATGCGGACGGTTCGTTCACGGTACGCTTCGGAACTGATGACAATGATGGCCTCGCCTTCTATGGCGTGACCGTCAAGGTGACGGATGCGACAGGGGAGACAAAGGAATTCTCCAGGATGGTCTCGGCTCTGAAATATTTCAACCTTGCTGTTGATGTGACAAATGCGTCCAAGGGTGACATCAATCCTTCGGATGGCGCATGGCGCGGCACTCCATTTATGGTTTCCGGAGATAAGGCCATTGTGTCGTTCGGAGTCAAGGATTCGAGAGGCGGTAAGGTTAACTCTCCTGTTGAAGTAAGGTATTTATTGTCAGATGATTCTGGCAAGAATTTGGCTTCTGGCGAGACGTTCTCCGGCAAGACGGAGGAACTCGCGCTTCCGGCGGCCGGAATGTACCTGCTTGAGGTTAATGCTGAAATCGTCAGGGAAGACGGCCGTAAGGTGACTGCCCAGACAAAGTTGATGATACTTCGTGTGGATGATTCGGCTACAGTACTTGATGCTAAGGTCAAGAACATATTTAAGTTGGTGGGCGGCTGCGCTGACGGCATCTTGAAAACCGGTGAGGACATCAAGGTTCAGTTCGGTGTCGGGGAAGGCCCTGTCTGGGCTGTTGTGGAGCTGTTCGGGGACAAGCGTCAGCTGCTTGAGCACAAGATGATCCATCTTGACGGCAAGGTGGGAGAAAAGGGCTCTTTGACGGAAATTGTATATGATTATAAGGAGGAATATCCTGACGCCGTCCGGTTGATGGTATTCTATTTCCGGGACGGGTCGAGACGCATGTTCAACCAGGAGTTCAGGCGCGAGCGCAAGACTCTTGAACTGCCGCTGGCATTCTCTTCGTTCACGGACAAGGCTTTGCCTGGTACGGAATATTCATTGGCTTTGAAGTCTGTCCCTGGCGTTGAGGCTGTGGCGACCGTGTTTGACAAGAGCTCGGAACTGATCTCGGCCAATGATTGGACCACTGTGCGTTTGGTCTGGTCGGGGGCGGAGAATGTTTACATTTCAAATTCCACGGGTGGAGTACGTGGCCGGATGACTTATGATGATGACATGGTTGTCGGTTACGGCTCTTTCTCCCGGAATAGCGTGAGGGTCCGTGGTCTTGGCAGAAGAAGTCCTGCAGTGATGATGGATTCGGTGGCCGACGGCGAGAGCGATGTCCTTCTCGAATCTGCGGCAATGCCGTACGAGATGTCAAAGAGCGCGTCTGCCGAGGATTCCGGGACGAGGGACGAAGAGACCGGGGTTCAGGACGTTGCCGTTCGCTCGGACTTTGCCTCCTCTTTGGCTTTCGAGCCGTTCCTGCACCCGGACGCCGACGGGAACATATTCCTGAAATTCAGGACTTCTGACAAGCTTTCGACTTTTGTGGTACAGGTTTGGGCGCACGACAAACAGATGAGGAACGCCTCCGTCCGCCGTGAGATGGTCGTGACGGTTCCGGTCAAGGTTTCGGTGGCCGAGCCTAAATATCTTTATAAAGGTGACAGGTTTGTGCTGCACGCCACTGTGTCAAATGGTTCGGACAAGAGTGTGACCGGAGTTACGTCTTTGCAGACATATTCATCGAAGGATCATGAGGGGATGAAGCCGTTCGCTTCGTCGTCGAAGAAAGTGACGGTTCCGGCTGGCAGTTCAGTTGAAGTCGCCTTTGATGTCAACCCTAAGGAATATGATGAACTTGGACTGAAATTGGTCTTCGCTGACAACGCCAAAACGTTCTCGGACGGGGTGTTTGTCAGCCTGCCGGTTCACGAGGCGAAGCAGACTTTGACAGAGTCCCATTCCGCCGTGCTTCCTGCCGGGGCGGACAAGGCCGCTCTGATCAAACGTCTCGAATCAGAGTTTACCGGCACTACATCCAAAGGTGCTGAGGTTAAGGAAATTGACATCCGCCAGATGGTTCTGGACGCGGTGCCGTCCAAGATTGAGCCTAAGGGTAAGGATGTTCTGTCTTTGACGGAGGCACTGTATGTCCGTAAGGTCGCTGCCTCTCTTGGCACTGACGTTGAGTCAGAGATGTCGGACGTGGTTCTCGTGGAGAAGATCAAGGCGTGTCTGAACACTGACGGAGGCTTTGGTTGGTTCGAGGGTATGCGCTCCTCTCCGGTCGTGACCGCTGTCGTGCTTGAGCGTCTTGCAAAGATGCGTGATGCAGGCTTTGATTTTGGTGGAATTGATTTGAGGGGTTCTGTCAAGTGGCTGGACCGTAATCAGTTCCTGCATGGGAATGCGCTCCCTCGCTGGTGCGGCTGGCTGTCAATGGAGCAGTATGCCTACGTCCGCTCGCTGTACTCGTCCATGCCGTTTGATGTCTCTCTTCAGACCAAGAACGACAAGTCTGAATACGCCCGTAATTTCAAGGAGTTCAAGAAATCGGTGAAAGACTATCTTGTGCCTTCCGCGAAAGATGGTCGTGGGCTGAACGGGCAGATTCTTGCCAAGGCTCGCAGAATCAAGACTTTGGCTAATCTGACGGGCAGTGATGGCGGTTTGTTGTTGGCTTCCGCATGGGGACTGAAACTCTCCGCGGAATCGAAGATGAACCAGTCGATGGCCGCTGATGTCCAGTCGCTTCTTGAATATGCCGTACAACATCCTGATGGCGGTTGGTATTATCCTAACGCAGTGATGCCGTTCAGAGGCTTGCTGGAGAGCGAGGCCTATGCGCATTCGATGCTTTGTGACTTGCTGTCAAGTGAATATGTGGAGGCCGCCCTTCGACACTTCGGCAAGCTCAGTGCAGTGCAGGCTCGTGGATCGGCGAATTCGGTCACTGAGCCTGTCGAAGTTACCGCTAAACAGATCGCCGACGGCATACGTCTCTGGCTGATGCTTCAGAAAGAGACTCAGAAATGGGGTGGGGATCCCGCTTTCGTGGATGCCCTCAACTCCGTGCTGACCGGCCCGGCTGACATCCTTGCGACGAGGGTCGTGAGCCTGACAAAGACATATTCAGTACCTTTCTCAAAGGTGAAGGCCGCAGGAAACGGCTTCACGGTCGAGCGCCATTTCTACAAAGAGGTAAAGGGCGAGGACGGGAAGAAGAACCGTCTGGAGATATTCCCGGGAATGAAACTCAGTGTTGGTGACAAGGTGACCGCTGAGTACCGGATCTGGAATCAGGAGAACCGTAGTTTCGTGAAGTTGACCGCTCCTCGCGAGGCGGCTTTCCGCCCGTCTGACCAACTTTCCGGAGCCTACGGCTGGTGGCTTCGTCCTCTTTCCGTGAACGGAATCTGGTCGGTGACCCCTCAAGGCTACAGAAATGTCAAGACTGACCGCACGGAGTACTGGTTCGATGTCTATCCGGAGGAGAAAACAACTGTGACGGAGGACTTCTTCATAACCCAGGAGGGCATATTCACCGCTCCTGTCGTGACGATCGAGTCCCTCTATGCTCCTCATTATAGGGCGAATGATGCATATTCCGGTGAAGTTAAGACTGTAAAATAAACCTTTGCCGGGAGAAAGGCTTACCGGCTGTTGACTAAAAGAGATAATCCGATGAGATCTTTGTTTCTTGGTTGTCTGGCGCTCTTGGCTATGGCCGGCTGTTCGGAACGAACGGATCCCACCCCAGAATTGCTACCTCTCCCTCAAGAGGTCGTGTGGTCGAAAGGTGCTTTCCAAAAATCTGAAGTAAGTTTGTCTGGAGACCCTTCAGTTGTGGGAATCGTAGGGGAGTGGCTTGACGGGGCCGGGATCAAACGCTCGGACACGGCCACCGGAAAAGTGAATGTCCAGCTGGTTGAGCGTATAGATCAAGCCGTTGTCAATCAGGAAGAAGCATATAATCTGACTGTCTCTCAGGAAGAGATAAGCATCGAGGCGGTCACGGAAAAAGGTGTCTATTGGGCTGTCCAGACATTGCGCCAGCTGACTGACAGGTCAACTCGTGAGGTCAGAATCCCTTGCTGTGAAATCATAGACTGGCCCGCGTTCGGAATCCGTGGCTTTATGCACGACACGGGACGCTCGTACATAAGCCTGGAGGAAATCAAGCGCGAGATAGAGATCCTTTCGCTCTATAAGATCAACACTTTCCATTGGCATCTGACTGAGAATCAGGCCTGGAGGCTTGAAAGCAAGATTTATCCGCAGCTTACCTCCCCTGAGAATATGACCCGTTACCCGGGATGCTGCTATACCCAGGAACAGGTCCGGGAGTTTCTCGATTTCTGCCGCAAGCATCATATTCTTGTGATTCCGGAGATAGATATGCCTGGTCACAGCGAGTCTTTCACCAGAACATTCGGGTGCGATATGCAAAGCCCGAAAGGCAAGGGCATCCTCAAGGAACTTCTTGCCGAGGCGTGCGACCTGTTTGCGGAAGAGCCTTATTTTCATATAGGTACGGATGAAGTCCATTTCAAGGATCCTGATTTCGTCCCGGAGATGGTGGCTTTGGTGCGCTCGAAGGGCAAGAAGGCGGTCTCTTGGAGTCCTGGTTGTGAATATGCTCCCGGAGAGATTGACATAGCTCAGCTTTGGAGCTATATGGGCAAGGCCAAGCCTGGGATCCCGTCCATAGACAGCAAGTTCCGCTATGCGAATCATTTTGATCTGTTCGGAGACATCGTGGCTGTCTATAACAGCAGGATCTGCAATTCTGAATATGGCAGTGCGGATGCCTTGGGCACCATTATGGCCGTGTGGAATGACCATAAACTGCCGGATGAACGTAATATTCTGTTGCAGAACGCGTTTTTTCCATATATTCTGGCCATCGCCGAACGTTCGTGGATAGGTGGGGGAAGCGAGTATTTTGACGGCAACGGAGTCATCCTCCCCGATGAATCAAGTGATGTCTTTAAGAAATTCGCTGATTTCGAGCGTCGTATGCTCTGGCATAAGGACAATTTCCTTAAAGGGGAGCCTTTCCCTTATGTGAGGCAGACGAACGTTCATTGGGCGGTCACGGACGCTTTTCCTAATGAAGGCGATCTTTCCCGTTCCTTCCCGCCGGAGGACGGAATCTCCGACAGCTATTCTTTTGAAGGTAAGGAATATGGCGTGCACCGAGTCACCGGGGCAGGAATATACTTGCGCCACTTCTGGAGTTTATGGTATCCGTTCCCGGCTTTGTTCAAGGATCCGGTCGAGAACAGCACGGCTTATGCTTACACGTGGGTGTATTCACCAAAGGCTCAGGATGTTGGGATGTTGGTTGAGTTCCAAAACTATAGCCGTTCGGTGAACGATATGCCGCCGCCAGAGGGACGCTGGGACTATCGTGGAAGCCGGATCTGGCTGAATGATCAGGAATTGCTTCCGCCGGCGTGGACGAATTCCCCGGATGTGAGGAGCCCTGAGATTGACCAAGGTAACGAGAATTGTACCGCTCGTCCGCCGCTTCCTGTCCATCTGAACAAAGGATGGAACAAAGTGTTTATGAAATTACCTGTCGGAAAGTTTACGACTCCGGAGATCTGGCTGGTCAAGTGGGCGTTCACGGCTGTGTTCGTCACTCCGGACGGAAGCCGTGCGGTCGATGGACTGATCTATTCGCCGGACAAATCAAAATAACTCATACAATATTCCTATGATGAAAAGAACCTTTTGGCTCATTGCCTTGTCGTTGCTGTCGTTGACATTGTCGGCATCAGATTCGTTGAGGATCCATAATCCTCAGATTCCCATCCTGTTGGATCGCATGGACAATGTCCTGTTCCAGATCCGTGTCCCTGACGCTGTGCAGGGGGATGTGCTCGAATCCTTGACCGTGGAGTTCGGACCGGACACTGATATTAAATCCATGGCCGAGCTGCGTCTTTTCTATTCCGGAACAGAGGCAGTGCGGCGTCAAGGGCTGCGTTTCAGCCCGGTGGAATATATCTCTGCCCATAATGTGTGGAACACACGTTCCGCCAATCCGTCATATTCAGTGATGCAGGAGCAGGTCTCGAAGATCGGACGCAAGGTGGTTCTTCATTCCCGCCAGCCTATGGTCGGTGGCATCAATTATTATTGGGTCAGCGTCCGGATGAATCCCGATGCGTCTTTGCTGACAGAGTTGCGCGCGAGGGTGTCTGAGGTTGTGGTTAACGGGAAGAAAATCCCTGTGGCCTGTGATTCGAGGGAGGTTGTCCGCAGGATGGGCTACGGCGTGCGTCACGCGGGTGACGACCATTCGATGGCTTACCGTATTCCGGGCTTGGTGACAACCAACTCGGGAAGCCTGATCGGGACCTATGACGTTCGTTGGAACAGCAGCGTTGACCTTCAGGAACGCATCGACATCGGTGTGAGCCGAAGCACGGACAAGGGGCAGACCTGGGAACCGATGCGTATCGCTATGTCTTTCGCGGACGTCGACGGACTCCCTTCCGGTCAGAACGGGGTAGGGGATCCGGCGGTTCTGGTTGATGAGAAAACGGGAACCATCTGGGTGATGGCCGCTTGGACTCACGGAATGGGTAACGGCAGAGCCTGGACTAACTCGATGCCTGGGATGGAACCGATGGAGACCCCGCAGCTGATGCTGGCGCGCAGCGATGACGACGGACGCACTTGGAGTGAGCCTATCAATATCACGAAGCAAGTCAAGGACCCGTCCTGGTGCTTCCTCCTGCAAGGTCCCGGACGAGGCATAACGATGCGTGACGGCACATTGGTGTTCGCGATCCAGTTCATCGACAAGGACAGGATGCCGCACGCCGGAATCATATTCAGCAAGGACCATGGCGAGACCTGGCATATTCATAATCCCGCCCGTTCCAACACGACGGAGGCCCAGGTGGCTGAGGTTGAGCCTGGAGTGCTGATGCTGAATATGCGGGACAATCGTGGCGGTGCGCGCGCCGTGATGACAACCAGTGACCTGGGACGCACCTGGAACGAGCACGTCTCGCACAGGACAACCCTCCGTGAGCCGGTCTGTATGGCCAGCCTGATCGCGGTTCCGGCTGAGAAAAATGTGTCGGGCAAGGATTTGTTGCTGTTCTCCAATCCGGACACGACCGACGGCCGCCGCGACATCACTATAAAAGCCAGTCTGGACGGCGGAGTGACATGGCCTTACAGCCTGCTGCTCGACGAAGGAGACAGTTGGGGATATTCGTGCCTCACAATGATTGATTCTCAGACTGTTGGCATCCTTTATGAATCAAGCGTGGCGCACATTACATTTCAGGTGGTCAAATTGAAGGATATTGTAAGATGAGACGATTGTTATTGGTTTTTCTTGTTTCGTTTGCGGTTTCGCCGCTTTTCGCCCGTGAGAGGATAAAAGTGGCTTGTGTCGGCAATAGTGTCACCTATGGCTATGGACTTGAGAATCGTGAGACGGAAAGTTATCCGTCAAGGCTTCAGGCATTGCTTGGCGAGGAATATGATGTCCGTAATTTCGGCCACTCCGGAGCCACGCTCCTGCGCCGGGCATACCGTCCTTACACGGAGCAGCAAGCGTACCGCGACGCATTGGATTTCGCGGCTGACATAGTGGTCATCCATCTGGGGCTGAACGATACCGACCCCAGAGCCTGGCCAAACTACCGTGATGAGTTCGTGGCTGATTATCTTGACCTTATCGAGGATTTTCGTAAGGTGAATCCCGAATGCAAGGTTTGGGTCTGCCGTATGACCCCGATATCGCATCGTCACCATCGTTTCAAGTCCGGAACCAGAGACTGGTACCGGATGGAGCAGGAGCGCATAGAGCTTGTCGCGAAGGTTGCCGGGACAGGTTTGATTGATCTTCAAAAACCGTTGTATTCACGTCCTGACCTTCTCCCGGACTCCTTGCATCCGAATGCGGAAGGCGCGAGCATCATGGCACGCACGGTATATTCAGCGTTGACAGGAGATTTCGGAGGCCTCAGGATGCCGGAAATATATTCGGACGGAATGGTTTTGCAGCGTGGCCGTCCTCTTGAGATAATGGGAACGGCTGACGCTGGTGAGAAGGTGACTGTCAGGCTGGCTGGGCAGAAAAAATCGGCTGTTGCGGCATCTGATGGCCACTGGAGCATCTGCCTTGATCCATTGGCTGCGGCCAAAGGACTGACTCTGAATATCTCGACAACGAAACGTAACCTTCGGTATAAAGACGTCGCGGCCGGTGAGGTCTGGGTTTGTTCGGGACAGTCCAATATGGCGTTCAAGACCATGTCGATGGTGTCTGAGGAACGTTCGGAGGTTTTGGAGACAGTTGACAGGCAAGGTGATAATGTCCGTCTGTTTAATATGAGGGCGAGATGGAGCACTGACAACAGGGTTTGGGACAAGGCGGTCTATGATTCGCTCAACCGCTTGCGGTTCTTCCATCCAGCCGTGTGGGAGTATGGGGCCAGAGAGTCGGCTGATTCGTTCTCGGCGATCGGACTTGCGTTCGGACAGATGCTTGCGGATTCCCTCAATGTGCCGATAGGCTTGGTCCTCAACGCCGTCGGAGGTGCCGCCACGGAGTCATGGATAGACCGTAGCACCCTTGAGTTTGAGTTTCCTGACATCATGATTGACTGGCGTCGCAATGATTTTGTCATGCCATGGGTCCGGGAGATCGCGTCGGTGAACATCAAAGATGCGGAAAACCCTCATCAGAGGCATCCTTTTCACCCTTGCTATCTGTTTGAGGCTGGCATTGAGCCGTTGGAACACTATCATGTACGTGGAACCATTTGGTATCAAGGCGAGTCAAACGGCCACAATGTTGAGGTTCACGAGCGTTTGTTCCCGCTTCTTGTCCAAAGTTGGCGTTCCTACTGGAACGATCCGGACATGCCTTTCCTCTTCGTCCAACTTTCAAGTCTGAACCGTCCGAGCTGGACTTGGTTCAGGGATAGTCAAAGACGATTGGCCGAGGCCATTCCGGCCTGTGCTATGGCTGTCAGCAGCGACAGGGGCGACTCTCTTGACGTGCATCCTCGCCGCAAGCTGGATGTCGGGAGACGCTTGGGTGTCCAGGCTCTTTATAATGTCTATGGTGACAGGGATGTGGTGCCGTCCGGCCCTGTCATCCGCTCCGCCCGTTTGGACGGTAAGGATGTCGTGCTTGCTTTTGACTGGGCGGACGGGTTGAGGTCTGCTGACGGAGACAGGCTACGCACGTTTGAGCTGGCGGGAGAGGATGAACAATTCCGTCCGGTGGAAGCCATCGTGGAAGGCGCGGCGGTCAGGTTGCGCAGTGATGCTGTGCCATCACCTAAGTGGGCCCGCTATGGTTGGCAGCCATATACCCGGGCCAATCTGGTGAACAGTGCCTTCCTGCCGGCCTCGACATTCCGCCTGGCTGTTGAATAAGTCACTTTTCCGCATGTTCGGGTGATTCGGGTGAGGAACATCAGGATTCTACTCCTAAAGAGATGGTTTTCAAGAATATTCGATGTGGCGGATGTGCTTTGAATCTACTGAGGACGGTGTGCTGGGATACGAATATGAAGAAAAAAACTAAAAAAAGTTTAAAATAGTTTGCAGTAATCAAAAAAAGTAGTACCTTTGCATCACCCGAACGATGAGCAACGGGACAACGATTCGGGAGCTTAGCTCAGTTGGTTCAGAGCGTCTGCCTTACAAGCAGAGGGTCGGGGGTTCGACTCCCTCAGCTCCCACCAAAAAAAGACCTCTTCAGGATTCCTGAAGAGGTCTTTTTCTATGTATATGTCCCACCCGAATGTTATGGCAAGTCGTGGGGCAAGTCCAAAACGGATCAAGCATCAAATCTAAGAAGCTGTTTTGAATTGTTTGAAATGTTCTTTGAGGTGAAAAATCTTCAT
>UQUJ01000070.1 GCA_900544195.1 uncultured Alistipes sp.
TGTGAGGTGGCGGCGTTCGACAAGGAGAAGAGACTTAAATACGAGATTGACAAGATGAACGAGTGGGACATTCAAGCGCAGAAGGAATATGCCGTGCGCAAGGGCTTGGAGGAAGGGCTGCAGAAGGGGATGCAGAAAGGGCTGCAGAAAGGACGTGAGGAGACAAGACTTTCTATCGCAAGAAAGCTTTTCGAGGCCGGGACACCGGTTGATGTGATTGTCAACTGCACTGGAGTTGATGATGGAACAATCGCATCGTTCGCTCATCCCGAGTAGCATAATGGATGGCGATCCGCAAGTCCGGGAAGGAGCTTGCGGATGCTTCCTTTGAAGTTGCCTGACACATATCTCGCAGACGTTATTTGGCGGATTTGCGTAGCAGACCGTAACGTACCTTTATGTCCGGTTCGATTTCAGGGGAAGGCAAGTGCTCTTTCCTGATCATCGCTTTTTCCACTTCGGTAAAATCTCCACAGGTCATAAGATTCACGAAACCGTTGTCGTACATTGTCTTGATCTCAGACATAAGCTCGGTCGCGTCAATGTCTATGAGATCGCTTACGATAAGGCCATTGAGCATCGCATCGGTATAAGTCGCCGAAGGAAAGTCCCTGTTGATGGCCGTGAGCAACTCCTTGAACCAGGCGATGACCTCAGTTCTCCTGTCCGGCTCAAAGAAAGAGATCTGAGCGACAGCGTTGGCGACTGTGAATTTCCAGAAATATTCGGTAATTTTACAAGGAAAATGAAAATGATTGTTGTTATGAATATTCGGAGAATGTTTTTGGGCATGGCGGTGCTGTGTGGGTTTTCAGTTTCGGCGGCTGCGGAAGGGCGCTTCGACAAGCTCAGCGACCGCGTTAAGGAGGTCCCTGAGCCTGTCGTCGAAGGAACCGTGGTTCGACAGGAAGGATCCGGCAAAGGGAAACTGATCGATGACGTGAACGTGTTCGTGGGGACGGACGGGTTCGGGAACGTGTACCCGGGGCCGCAGGTGCCGTTCGGAGGGATTCAGATCAGCCCGGACTGCGACGACAAGGACTATGACTGCGCGGCGGGGTACAAGTACTCCAAGCCGTTCATCCAGGGTTTCAGCCTCACGCATCTGAGCGGAACCGGAATCCCGGACATGGGCGATTTCCTCTTCCTGCCGGGAACCGGATCGAAGATGGATCCGTCAACCTACGACCACAACCAGGAATGGGGCGAGCCGGGTTACTACGGAGTGATCCTGAAGGACTACGGAGTCAAGGCCGAGATGACGGCAGCCCGGCGAAGCGGAATATTCAAGTTCACATTCCCGCAGTCGGACAGTTCGTTTGTGATGATCGACCTTGACCACACCCTGAAATGGGATTGTCTTTGGTCAACGGTCCGTCTGCTGGACGAGCGCACGATCATCGGCAGCAAGGTCGTGAACGGCTGGAACCCGGGACGTTATGTCTATTTCGTAGCCAGATTCTCAAGGCCGATCGAGGAGTTCAACATATTCCAGGACGGGCAGCCTGTGATCTACAACACCAAGCGGTTCCGCAGCTCGCTTGAGGCGTGGGGACAGAAACTGAAGGCTGTCGCAAGGTTCAAGACCGGAGCCGACGAGAGCATATTCATAGATGTCGCCGTGTCGGCTGTAGGCACTGATGGTGCTCTGAACAACCTCAAGGAGCTGGAAGGCAAGGACTTCGCCGCCGTAAGGACCGAGGCCGAGGATCTCTGGGAAAAGGAACTCGGGAAGTACGAGCTGGATTCCGACGACAAGACGCTCCGGGAGACATTCTACACCAGCGTCTATCGCACAGCCCTCCATCCGTTCCTATTCGAGGACGCGGACGGACGCTTCCGCGAGCACGACGGTACGATCGGGAATGCGGAAGACTTCACCAACGTCACGACATTCTCGCTATGGGACACTTACAGGGCTTTCCACCCGCTTCTCAACCTCGTCAACAAGCCACTTCAGGCAGACATCGCCAACTCGATGCTCGCCCACTTCGACAAAAGCGCCGAGAAGATGCTCCCGATCTGGTCGTTCTACGGCGGCGAGACTTGGTGCATGATCGGCTATCACGCCTGCTCTGTACTGGCAGACATGATGCTCAAAGGCGTGCGTGGATTCGACTACGAGCGCGCCTTCCATGCGATGAAGACCACCGCCACCAACCCTCACTACGACTGCATTCCTGAATATACCTCCCTCGGCTACGTGCCTTTCGACAAGGAGAAGGAATCGGTCTCCAAGACTCTTGAATATGCCTACGACGATTGGTGCATTGCCCAGGCGGCCAAGCTTCTGGGTCACCGGGAGGACTACGAGTTCTTCCTCAACCGGTCGATGAACTACCGGAATCTCATCGATCCCGAGACCGGCTACATGCGCGGAAAGGATTCCGCCGGCAACTGGCGCGACCCGTTCGCCCCTGTCGCCTATCAGGGTCCGAACTCGGTCCACGGCTGGGGAGACATCACGGAAGGGTTCACGATGCAGTACACATGGACCGTGCCGCACGATTTCGGAGGCTATGTCGAGAGAGCCGGCAGAAAGTTGCTGCTGAGCCGCCTGGACAGCCTCTTCACCATCGAGCTGCCCGAGGATATTCCCGGAGCGCACGACATCTGGGGCCGCATCGGCGGCTACTGGCACGGCAACGAGCCTTGCCATCACGTTACCTACCTGTACGACTGGTTCGGCGAGCCTTGGAAGTGCCAGAAATGGGTGCGCTACATCGCCGACAACTTCTACGGCAACGAGCCCGGCTCGCTGAGCGGCAACGACGACTGCGGCCAGATGTCCGCCTGGTACATATTCAACTGCCTTGGATTCTACCCGTTCTGCCCCGGATCCGATGAGTACTACATTGGTTCTCCGTGCGCCAAGGGGCTGAAGGTCAGGCTGTCAGACGGAGGTCTGCTGGAAATGACGACGGAAGGTTGGAGCAAGGATGCGGTTTACATCAAGGCCGCGTACCTCAACGGAAAACGTCTTGACTCCCCTGTCATCCGCTATTCTGACATCAAGGACGGAGCCCGGCTTCATTTCGTGATGTCCTGCAGGCCGGTGAAGAATGGTTTTCGGCTGCGACCAAATTGATTGGCGAAGGATTACTTGGTAAGCGATAAACAATAAGTTGGTTATTATTTAAGGATTACTTAGGGGGTATCATCCGAAAATATTTCTGTTTTTTATAATCCGCATACGTTTCTTTTCATTATTTACGTTTTTAGTGCATATTATTGCGGTTCAAATATTCATTTAAAATTTGAACTATGTATTTCAATGAAAAGAGACAAGGACTCGCTCCGTTCGTGAATCTGCGGAGCGATGTGGGATTCAAGGCCGTGTTCGCGGACAGGAACAACAAGGACATCCTCATCGGGGTGCTGAACCAGATCCTGCCTCCGGAAGCGAGGATCGAGGACATCAAGGAGTATTCCGACAGGGAGCAGCGGAGGGATGTCCCCTACGGGAAGAAGACGGTGCTGGATCTGGTCTGCGTGGACAGGGACGACAGGACGTTCGTCGTGGAAATGCAGGCCTCGGAGGAGGACTTCTTCTTCGAAAGGTGCGTCTACTACGCGTCGGGACTCTACCATCTCGAGCTCTCGGACGGGGTGCGGTACAAGGGGCTGCGGCCGGTCTACGTGGTGTCGTTCCTGAACTACCGCCTGAGGCACGATGACGAGTCCCTCTGGGACACCGACCACTTCATCTCCCATTGGAGGTTCACCGAAAAACGCACCGGAATGGTTGCGGATCAGACAATTAGTGTTATCTTTGTGGAGATGACGCTGTTCACCAAGACGCTGGAGGAGTGCGTGACGGAGTTCGACAGGCTGTTCTACATATTCAAGAACAGTGAAGGCTTCCAAAGGATCCCCGAATGGATCGAGGAGGCCGGCGGGATCTCAAGACGGCTCGCCGAGGCGTGTGAGGTGGCGGCGTTCGACAAGGAGAAGAAACTTAAATACGAGATTGACAAGATGAACGAGTGGGACATTCTGGCGCAGCGGGAATTCGCCGAGCGCAAGGGCTTCGAGGCGGGATACGCCGACGGAGAGGCCAAGGGGATCGCCGATGGGATGGCCAAAGGAAAGGCTGAGGGGATGGCCGAGGGTAAAGCTGAGGGTAAAGCTGAGGGTAAAGCTGAAGTGGCCAAGGCCATGCTTGAAATCGGTATGCCGATAGGGCAGATTCTACAATTGACCGGGCTTACCGAGAAACAGGTAAAGGCATTAAGGTAATGACCCGAAAAACAAGGCGACCGGGATCTCAGGCCGCCTTGCATTAAGTAAGCTGGTTTAAAATAAGTTGGTAAAGACTTGGCAGTCTTTTCGAGGACAGAAGTCTTTGGAAAAAAGGAGCGGCCGGTGGCTCATTACTGAAGATAAAAAGAAATCTTGATCGAAACGGTTCCTTAAGACGAAACCAGTTCTTTTTGAAGGTTGCCAAGCCGTGTGTTTCTAAATATGAAGCGAAGTCTAAAAACAACTGCGACAACGATTGTCCTGACCATCGCCATGTCTGTCTGCGGGATACTTTTCTGCGCATGTTTCATCCCTTCGCAGAGGTGGGTGCTGCCGTTCAGAGGACAGCAGGAGATGTTTCTCTGCGACTGGGGCTACATCAGTGGGATCCTGTTCCAGCCTGGCGGGCTGGCGGAACTCGTAGCCAGGTTCCTTGTGCAGTTCTTCACGGTTCCCGGAGTCGGTGCGGCTGTCACGATTGTGATTCTGGGGCTGAACGTCTGGATGGTCTGGAGGATCATGGAACAGACAGTTCAAAGGGAAGATGCGGCTTGGGGAATATTCCCGCTCAGCCTGCTGCCGTCCGCGTTTCTGGCGGTATCCCTTCAGGACTATTACTGCCTCTACCAAGGGCTTATAGCCTATGTGGCAGCGGTTGCATGTCTGCTGGCATATTCAAGAATCAAAAGCAAGAGCGTTCCGTTGGTACAGGGGTGCCTGATGACCGTGGGGCTTTATTTTCTGGCAGGGTCGGCGGCGCTGCTGTTCGCCGTGCGGGCGTTGCTGTTCGACGTGTTCACCAAACGCCGGAAATCCCCGCTTGCCACCATGTACCCGCTCTTGACCGTGATCCTTGGTTTCGTGATGATCCAGACAGGACAGATCGCCACTGTCTTGGAGGCCTTTACCCCTCGGATGTACTACGAGGTGGACATTCTGACCATGCCAAAGATCCACTATGTCAGCTGGGTCATGCTGTCTGTCTGCATATTCATCGCAGCTGTCTCCCGAAAGGTTGAGGCAAAGGGACACTATGCCAAAGGCGCCGTCTGCACCGTGTGTTCCGTAATCTCGCTGGCGGTGTTCTTCTATTTCAGCGACTCGTTCAAGTCCGAGAACCGGGCCAGGGCATTCCACCTGGAATGTCTGGCCGCCAATGAGAAGTGGGACGAGATCATCCGTGTCTTCGGAAAGGATGTCCGCTCACGGAATGAGGCCAACTACCTCAATCTGGCACTGGCCGAGAAAGGGGTGCTGGCCGAGGATCTGTTCAGGTACCGGCAGAACGGCCCGCTCTCGCTGATCAATGACGTGAAGTCGCAGAACGACCTTGACTTGCTGAGGCTCAGCCGGGTGCTGTTCGCCATGGGCAACATGGGGGCGGCCCAGAGCACCGCGTTCAACGCTGATCTGGCGTTCGGAGATCATGTGCCGTCGATGCTGAAGACCGTGCTCCAGATCGATCTGATGCGCGGGTCGTACCCTACGGCGGAGAAGTACATCAGACTGATGGAGAAATCTCCTCGCTACTCCAAGTGGGCTTCCTCGCAGAGAGTCTTCCTGGACAACGACGAGGCCGTGATGAACGACCCGGTTCTGGGGAACGGAAGACGCGACCTTGCGTGCGAGGACGCTTTCGTGCTATACACCAATCCGATGGACGACCTGTTCAGGATAGTTGACGCGAATCCCGCGGACAGGAAGGCGATGGAATATGCCCTGTCCTACCTCCTGCTGGCCAAGGACATGGACAATGTCGTGGAGTTCGTCCGTAAACGGTTCGGAGTCCCGGCGCTCAAGACGCTGCCGACCCCGGTGCAGGAGTGTCTGCTGTTCTATTCAGACTACTTCGGCACCATGAACATCGACTTCGCTTTCAGTCACGGAATGACGAGGGAGGAAGTTGAGCGGCGCCAGGCCGTCAACCTGGACTGGAGCCTCGCGCACGGGGTGACCGAAGAGAATGTCGCGCGGTTCCGGATGTTCAAGGAGAAATACGGCAACGCGGCGCGAAGCCAGAATCCGAAATCCGCCCTGGCCTCGTTCCGGAACACTTTCTGGTACTATTTATTGTTCACCCAAATTACTGATAACTAATGAGCACATTGGCTTTGCGGTCGCTTCGGCAGACTTTCAACATAATACTCGTGGCTTTCTTCCTTGCGCTGGCCACCTCCTGCGGAAGAAAGATCAGCGTGACAGGAAGCATCGAGGGGTGTCCTGAGATCTTCCCGGACTACGCCGGTGTCACCATTCCATCCAACATCGCCCCGCTTAACTTCTCCTTCCTCGGCGAGGAGCCGGCAACGCTGATTGTCAGCGGCAAATCCGGAGAAAGACAGATCAGGGGACGGGAAGGGCTGTTCTCGTTCCCGACAAGATACTGGAGAAAACTGATGGCGGAGAACGCCGGCGCTTCCATCAGCCTGACAGTGGCCGTCAGGCGAGACAGCAAGTGGCTGGTATTCAATCCATTCACAATCAACGTATCTTCCGACAAGATCGACCCTTTCCTTTCCTTCAGGCTTATTCCACCGGGCTACCAGGCATGGAAGAGACTGGGAATCTACCAAAGGAATCTGGAGACATATTCACAGACCGCCATTTTCGAGAACTCGCTGACGGGAGGGAACTGCGTCAATTGCCACTCCTATTGCCAAAGGGATCCTTCTAAGATGCTCTTCCACGCCAGGGGCGACTTCGGAGGCACCGCGATGATTCTGGACGACAAGGTGGAGAAACTGAACACGAAGACCGACTCCACAATCAGCGCCCTTGTCTACCCGTACTGGCATCCATCGGGACGGTACGTAGCCTTCTCTGTCAACAAGACAAACCAGAACTTCTTCAGCCACAACGAGAACCGCATAGAGGTCTACGATTCCGCATCGGATGTGGTGGTGTACGATGTGGACAGGCACGAGATAAGCTGGTCACCGTTGACCCGCTCCGAAGACTCGTTCGAGACATTCCCGACATTCTCGCCCGACGGCCGCAGCCTGTACTTCTGCTCGGCAAAGGCGGTCGCACCGATGCCGCAGGAATATTCAAAAGTCAAATACAGCCTCTGCCGCATTGACTTCAACCCAGAGGACGCTTCGTTCGGCGAGAAGGTGGACACCCTTTACAACGGCTTCAAGAACGGGAAAAGCGTCTCCTTCCCACGAATATCCCCCGACGGCAGGTTCCTTGTCTTCACTCTTCAGGAATATGGCAACTTCTCCATCTGGCACAAGGACGCAGACCTGTGGGCCGCGGATCTTGCCTCCGGAGAGAGCTTCCCCCTTGAAGCCGCGAACTCGGAGGACGTTGACAGCTACCATTCCTGGAGCGGGAACAGCCGCTGGCTCGTGTTCAGCAGCCGTCGAATGGACGGCCTTTACACCCGCCCGTTCTTCTGCCACATTGACGGGAACGGCCAGGCCTCAAAACCGTTCCTTCTCCCGCAGAAAAACCCTCTGCGCTACTACGCCGACCAGATGAACTCCTACAACCTCCCCGAACTGATGGAGCGCAAGGCCACAGTCAATCCGCACGACATCGCCTCCGCCCTGCGCAACACGCCGGGAACGGATGTCAGGGTTAGAAGGGAAAACCCTTAATTACTTGTCAAATGGCTCCTTGACCGGGAAGGTGGTTCCGATGAAGTTGTCATACACAACCTCTTTATTCTTCTTAACCTCCTTCCTACTTTTCTTGATCAGCTCGTCAGGAAGGCAAAGAATATTCCGGAAACCCTCATTGAAAACGGGCTTCCTTTCAGCCATACTCATGAATCTGTCGAAAAGATAGATGTATCTCAAATCCAATCGCTTAGTCTGGTTCAAAGTGTCCTTGTAGGCCGCAGTGAACTGCAGGAGACAAATACTGTCATTCTCATACACGATTTTAAGATCCTCTATCTTAGGATCACTGAATCCGTTGATATATTTGCTCATACCGTACTCAAGCGAGACGGGGAGCTGCTGCTTAGCCCTTTCGGAGATTGAATATGTTCGTCCGCACCCAAACAGAAATATGGTGGCAAGAAAGATAATAGCCAATGTACAATGCTTCATGACAAATTGCTGTCTAAGGTTTACTTATTATATGTAAAAAGGAGGTGCGACAAATGTCGCACCTCTTTTCACTATAGATTCAAACTATTAATAACCTGGGTTCTGAGGGTACTCAACCTTATTATTAGCCTGAATAACCTGGATCGGAATAGGATATTGGTAGTTCCAAGGATGGAATGCTGAACGGTGTCTTGTGTTACCGAACTTGTCAACATAGGTCTGCCTTGGATTATTCGCCACATTCTCGAATCCGAAGCCATATTTCTGAACACGAGCGTAAGCAGTGTTAGAAGTAGTGGCGTCCTGAACCGGGTACTTGCTGGTGACATATTCACCGCAGTTAGGGTTGCAAGACAGACGGTTGAGGGTTATGATACGATGTTCCTCACCTAAGAACTCACGAGTACGCTCATCGAGAATATAGTCAATGTCAACATCTGACGCACTGCATGGCTTCGCATTAGCACGATCTCTTACGACATTGATGTCAGCGGCTGCGGCAGACTTGTTGCCCTGTGCGAGATAAGCCTCGGCACGAAGCAGGTACGCCTCAGGAACACGGATCATGTACCAGTCAACATCATAAGCCTTGTTGCCATTGGTTGCGAAATCAGCGTGCACGTCATCCGAGAATTTCCAAAGACGAGGCCAGAGCATGGTGGTGTCTGACGCATTCACCTTATAGGCATTCCGCTTTTCCTGGGTGTTGGCTCCAGGACCAGGAAGAGTCTTGGCTCTCTCGTACATCTCTTTCTTCGCATCAAGCCATCCCTGTCCTCCTGGGAGGTAGAAGTTCTTCTGCATCATGACCTCAGAACCGCGGAAGTCGTTAGGATCATCCCAGAGTCCATCTTCAACGAACTCTCCGCCATTGTAGACGTATTCAACAGGAATGCAGACGGTACCAATGTATGCCACCCTTCCTCCGATAGAGTCCTGTGGAACCTTCGCTTCCCTGCGCTTAGGAAGAATAGACGAGAAGGCGGAAGAAGCAGAGGCTCCCTCGGCGAATGTCGCAGCATCGTCTCCGTAAAAATAGAAGGTATATACACTATCTTCATTCTCCTTCATTTTGTCAGGATCCTTTGACTTGATCGGATCCTTTCCTGCTTCATCACGACAAACCTTATAAGATCTTGCGGTCTGATTTCCCATAATTACGGCAGGCAGCCAGTTTGCCTCAGTGCAGAGAAGCCTTACACGCCACCAGCCGTCTCCACCACCACCGGTAGAGTAGGTTCCATAGTTGTACTGTACAACCCAGATTGACTCCTTGTTGTCCGGACTGCTTGGATTGTCAACCTCAGCCTTTTTCTTAGGCTTGCCGTTATCCAGACCCCATGCCTGACGGAAGAGATCCCAATAAGGATTAAGGGCATTGCCATAACGGTCTGTAGCCTCGTCCTGACGGGAGCCGAAACGGGATGTCATGATGTTGTAGTTTCCGTCAGTTCCGTCGATCACACGTGTTGCCGCCTGCTCGGCCTCCTTGAAGTTACCAAGGGCGAGGTTCACCTCTGCAAGATAAACATCAGCGGCAGCCTTTGTCGCTGTTCCCGTGAGACGAGCCACCTTAGGTAGATGCTCTGACGCCCATTCGAAATCCTTCTTCATGAACTCCCAGACCTCCTGACGGGAGCTTGGTGTGTAACCGTAGTTAGCTTCAGTTGTACGGTGCTCAAGAATAACGACGTTACCGAACATTCCGGCAAGCACACGATAGGCCCAGCCTCTGAGGAACACTGCCTCGCCACGAAGCTCGTCTCTCATGGTAGGGGTTGAATACTCGATGCCCGTACGCTCGTCAATCATGTCTATCACAGTGTTCGCCTTGTTAACAAGTGTATACACATTGTCGAACCAGTGACGGGTGATACCGTTATCTGCGTTGATTTCCCAGTTTCCGAAGGTTGATGTCGCTCCGGTCGGAGAGAATGTGTCCATACCTAAACCTGTAACAGCATAGGAGTGCTGTCCGTGAGGCTCTCCAAGCATCAGGTATTCCACAGTGTTGTAGCATGGATTCAGAGCCATCTTGATGTCTGACTCCGAGTTGTAGAAAGAGTTGTCATCATAGTTGTAGGAATGCTCCTTGAGGAATTCCTCATCGTTGCATCCGGTAAATCCTCCAAGGATCACCACTCCTGCTACAATGCTTGAAAGTATTTTATTGATGTTCATAATATTCCTTTATTTCAAATTAGAATGTCAGGTTTACTCCGAATGTGACGGTCTTGTAGGTTCCGTTGCTGCCGAACCTTGAAGAACCTGCGTCACCTGCGATGGTTCCGCCAGTCTCAGGGTCAAGACCAGACCATCCTGTGATTGTGAAAAGATCAGTAGCGGCCACATAAACGCGTGCTCCGCCGAGGCCAACCTTCTTAAGGAGGTTAGGGTCAACTGTGTAAGAGAGAGAGAGATCCTTGAGCTTCAGGAATGAACGAGTGTTCCAGAACTGATAGTTAAGAGTGTTGTTGTAGTCACGCTTAGGATACTTCTGTGAGTGGTTGGTCTCTGTCCAAGGATCCACAGCTGCAAGCTGTGCTCCGCTTGACTGATTTGTCTTGAAGGCATGAGGGTCAAACCAGATGAAGTGAGTGTCGTTACCCTGAGCCCAACGGAAGTTGAAGTAGAGGGAGAAGTTCTTCCAGCTGAGGGTGTTGCCGATGTTCATGGTGAAGAGAGGATCTGGAGATCCCAGAAAATGACGGTCTTTCTCATCTATAACGCCATCATTGTTCCAGTCTTCAAACTTGATGTCACCAGCCTTTGCATTAGGTTGGATCATCTCGCCCTTGGAATTCACATATCCCTTCACCTCTTCATCGGAATTGAAGATTCCGAGTTTCTTAAGGTCGTAGGCAGAGCCGATAGGATGGCCTACCTGAAGAGCGTAGTAGCTATCGAATCCATAGGCGACAGCGTTTGCGACATCGTCTGCCTCGACACCCTTGTAGTCCTTTCCGTAGAGTTCCTTCACGCAGTTGGTGTTGGAATCGAACACGATAGAGGATGTCCAACGGAAAGTCTTGTCACCATCACCATTGATGTTGACGGAGTTGAGAGTGATCTCTATACCATTGTTGGTAACGAGACCGACATTGTCATAGATTGACTTGAATCCTGTCATGTAAGGAGCTGAGCGGCTCACGATCATGTTCGTGGTCCGGCCTGTGTAGCCGTCAATGTTACCGCTAAGCCTTCCGTTAAGGACTGTGAAATCAAGACCGAAATTCATCTTCTCAACGGTAGCCCAGGTAAGGCTCCTGTTAGGAATACCAAAAGGTTCGATACCTATGTTGCCTTGGTTTCCAAGCCATGCCCAAGACATTGAGCCTTGTCTTGTTCCCACAACTCCAACCGTAGCCAATGTCTGATAAGGAGAGACGGAGCTGGCTCCATTCTGACCCCAGGAAGCACGGAACTTAAGGAAGTCAAACCAACCAAGATCCTTTATGAATCTCTCGTTGCTGAGGACCCAAGCTGCTGACGCACCGTAGAAATTGTCCCACTTGTAGCCTTCGGCAAGACCCGAATAACCGTCACGACGGAACACGGCGCTGGCATAGTAGGTATTCTTAAAATTATAATTGGCACGGGCGAGATAACCGGCACGGGTCCAGGTTGTACGAGAGCGCTTGAGAATCGTGTTGGCATTGTCAGCGACATCCATTTTGTAGACACCGAGATAGGTCGGGCTGGAGAATCCCTTGAACTGAACATTAAGACCCTCTGAATTGTATTTCTCTCTGGTGTAACCAACCATCAAATCAAAGTGGTGATCCTTGATGTCCTTGTTATAGGTTAGGATGTTGTCCACATTCCATGTCTGAGAGTAGCTCATTCCAGAAGAACCCTCGGCGTTGCCGTTGTATTTGGAAGGGTTGTCCATGTCTGCGGTCGAATTGGTGTCAACCCAGAGTTCAGGGTTGTTGAACACATCGCTACGGCCAGTATTGTGCTGCCCCTGAACAGTGATTCTATAAGAAAGACCTTTCAAGAACGGGAAGTCAATCTGCGCATAGGCGATGCCGTTGGCGTTTGAGCTGAAGCCGGAGCGGTCAGTGTAGAGATAAGAGTCATCCTTACCCGCACCAACCAGTGGGCTGGCAGTCTTTCCGTCAGGCCAATAGTTGTACCAATTCTCATAGCCCTTGGTCTGAACCATCACGTATGAGTATGGAGACATCCAGGTAGCGTTCTGGATTCTGGCTGTCTGACCCCAGCTGTTGGCGCCAAGGTAGCTTGCCTTAACTCCGACGGTCAACCAATCGTTGACGTTCATGTCCAGTTTCGCAAGGAAGTTGTACTTCTCATAATCATCGCCAAGACGGATACCCTGCTGCCTGGTGTAGTCACCGGAAACATAGTAGGCTATATTCTTGGATTTTCCCGCGATGCTGAGGTCATACTTCTGACCGACGCCGGTACGAGAGATCTCCTTGATCCAGTTAGTCCTTGTGCCATCTTTGAATGCGGCGAGTTCGACATCGCTCATGAGTTCTGTCGCGGCGGTCTCAAGAGATGAATAGTCAGCCCAATTCTTGTCCTTGAATGCAGAATTGTTAGCCTTGTAGGAGTCGAACCTGTTCTTGAGGA
Source organism: uncultured Alistipes sp. (assembly GCA_900544195.1). Lineage (GTDB taxonomy): Bacteria > Bacteroidota > Bacteroidia > Bacteroidales > UBA932 > Cryptobacteroides. The sequence goes on from UQUJ01000070.1 coordinate 12,900, forward strand.
ATGTTTCGTCGTCCGTTACCATCTTAGGCATACGTGTCCAGTCAGAAAGGCTTACGCTTGCATTGAAGCTGACAACCGGCTTGGCACTCGTTCCCCTCTTGGTGGTGATGATGATGACACCGTTGGCGGCACGGGATCCATAGATCGCGGCGGCGGAAGCATCCTTAAGGACATCAATACTCTCAATGTCAGAAGTGTTGACAGAGTTGATGGAACCGTAAGAGATGACTCCATCAATGACGAGCATCGGCTGGTTCACGCTTTGTGATCCGGCTCCGACACTTGAAGGGATGGAGTTCTTTCCACGGATTGTCATGGTACCGGTGTTGTCTCCAGCGGCGCTGCTTGTAGGCGCATAGCTGAATCCTGCAACCTTGCTTGACAGTGCAGACAGAGCGTTAGGGTTTGGCAGGGTGCTGATGTTCTTATCATTAGCGTAATTCACACTAGCAATCGAACCGGAAAGATCCCTTCTGCGCGCCGTACCGTAACCAACGACCACTACCTCATCAAGGAAGTTGGTGTCGTCTTCAAGCACAACATTGATTACCTTCTTGGTCCCCACTGTAACCTCACGAGAGGAGAATCCAATAGAAGAGAAGACAATTACGGCGTTGGACTCAACATTAGCAATGGTCCAATTACCGTCAAGGTCGGTCATAGTTCCAGCGTTAGTTCCCTTGACAAGAACATTCACACCGACCAGTGGTTCACCAGCCTTGTCCGTGACCTTACCGGACACGGCAGACTGGGCGAATGCCTGCACTCCGATTGTCAGAAGCACAAGCAATGTCGTAATTAATCGTTTACCCATAAACTGTGTATTAAAAAAAGTATTGTTAAATTCCTTTATCTTTCCTCAATCGAGTAACGTTGGAGAAAAGCCTCAACACTACAAAAATAGGTTCTAAGTCCCGATATTTTACATAATTTTTGACAAAACGACTTTGAATTCTGATAATGCAAACCTTTTCGCAAGCCTCCAAAATAAAGCCAGAAAGCAACGAACTCAAGGCTTGAGGAAAGGTAATGCCCTTCCGACACCCTCAAGCTCAAGGAGGAGTTCCGGACGACAGATGTCGGCTATGAGGAAATGGGTGGGAATGTCCCTGAAATGGGCTTTGAATATATTTTGAATGACTTCTATATCCTGTGGGCGGCGCACATAGATGCGCAGCAGATCAAAACGGAAGTTGACGCAGTCTTTGGAAATGTTGGAAGGCGCGACCAGATGCTCTACAACATCAATCGCCTCCTTGGCCTGCACACGGGCATCATCGGAGAACTCGCTGTTCTCTCCCTTTATCGCCGCCGTACCGGAGACAAAGACGATGTTCCCAAGAAGTCTGCCTCTCTCGAATTTAGGTGTGGTGCGGACGGCCTCCTTGCCAGATGCCAAAACTTCCCCCGAATATTTATGTGCGGGAATCTGCAAAGGATTGTCAATCGGCTTGCCAACTCCTTTGAAGCCTTTTATGGCATAGACAACGACCATAACTCCACCGGAGTCACAACCGATGCCCGTCGCCGCAGGATAGCCGTTTGACCATTCGGTTGTCTCATAGAAATCCGACCTTGCGTCATTGAACAACTGGTAGTTCTGGATACCATCATTAACGGCAGTGATGTGGCTGATATAGTTCCACTGCCGGACGATGTCCGAAACTGCGAACGATTCTGATTCAAGAATATTCCTGAGTCTGCCGAACACTTTGGCGGATTGTTCCCCGATGTCTCCGGCAGACGGAAAATGTATCCCTTGCGTCAGCAGTTCCTCACAGCCATCCGAGCAAAGGACAAAATAATCCTCATCTCTCTCGACTTTTGGCGTGCCCTTAATGTAAAGGATTTCCGCGACAAGCCTCTCGCCCATCGGTTTCTGTGACACATAACTCACAAGTGGACAATCTTTTAAAACGGAGGAGGTAGCGGATTGAAGAATATGATTATTCAGAAGGTAGGTGTCTTCGTCCGATGCCTCAAAGAAATAGGTAATGCTGGCGATAATATATTCATAGCCAATCCTTTCGAGAATGTCGGCACATTGCCTTTCCAATGCTCCGTCAACCGTGGAGGTGATTATTTCCGTGAATTTCTCCGTCATAAAAAAAGTTGTAGATCCGATTGCAAATTTCGACATTTCTCTTGATATTCGAAATTCCAATTAGTGAGTATCACCGGAAAAGTTCGAGGCAAATTTATTATTGCATTGAAAATCAATAAAGTCATGAAGAATAAAGATTACAGGATGTGATCGACGGCCGCGGTCCGGCCCTTCTGGACGACATCGCCGGTCAGGTGAGGATGAGGCATATCCCCGAGGATGCGACCGTTCCGACCCTCGTCTATCTCAAGGACAGCAGGAACGTGACCCTCAAGGACTTCATACTCCGCTACCCTGCCACCAAGGATGACCTCTACATCATCGAGGGGGGCAATGTTACCGTTGACGGCTGCTACTCCGACATGCGGTAATCAGCCTGTGGGGTGGCCATCGCCTTTGTCATCAAGAGTCATCCAGACTTACGGCACGGAGGCTAAAACGAAACGACGCTGTCTCGCAGCCGTGGAGGCCAACTCCATCTGAATGAATATATTAACGCACCATCCTCCCCATCATATCGGCTAGGAGGAGGGTGTCTCTTTTGATTGATATTCAGCAACTTGCCTTCCACGGCAACCTGTCACGGCGGCCCTCACCTCAACCTGCCTGTGGGACTCTGACTCTGGACTCTACTCTTCTTGGGAAGGCCCACATTATCTGGAAAAGCTAGGAATAAACCTGCCGAAAAGTTCGGAATGATTTCAGTAAAATCCGGCCAAATGACCGAACAAAAACATCATTCCTGACTTTGACAGCCTAAAAATTCCGTTTTTCTTACGTTCTGATAATCAATA
>UQUJ01000071.1 GCA_900544195.1 uncultured Alistipes sp.
GATACATCTGTAAGGGGTAAAAAGTGGCAAATGGCACTTTTTCAAGTGGACTCATGATTACTAAGGAACATGAAAATAATAAGTTGGTAAGGACAAACTTAAAAGTATTTGATATGAGGAAATTGATTTGTTCCGTCGCCACCGCCCTTATGGTAGGGTTCAGCGCGATGGCAGACGAGGGGATGTGGATGCTTCCGCTCCTCCAGAAACTCAATGCGGAAGCGATGAAAGATCTCGGTTGCAGGCTCACTCCCGACCAGATCTACAGTGTGAACCATTCATCATTAAAGGATGCGATCGTCATCTTCGGCGGAGGCTGCACCGGTGAGATGATCTCCGACAAAGGATTGCTGGTGACCAACCACCACTGCGGCTACAGCAGCATCCAGCAGCTTTCATCCGACGAGCACAACTACCTTGAAGACGGATTCTGGGCAATGAACAGCAAGGAGGAAATCCCGGCTCCGGGATTAACCGTCACGTTCCTTGTGAATATGAGCGATGTCACAGAGGCGATCGAAGGCGCGGAATCAGACGAGGAAAGGAAAGCCATAAAGGAGGCATTGGTCAAGGCTGCGGAGGAGCAGAATCCGAACTGCGAGGCCGAGGTAACCTCTTTCTATAACAACAACGTGCACTACGTCATCGTCTATAAGATATTCAGAGACATCAGGTTCGTGGGCGCCCCTCCGGCATCCATCGGAAAGTTCGGCGGCGAGACCGACAACTGGATGTGGCCGCGCCACACGGGCGACTTCTCGATGTTCAGGGTATATGCCGGGAAGGACAACGAGCCGGCTGAATATTCAGAGGACAATGTCCCTTACACTCCGAAACAGTCGCTGAAGATTTCCCTCAGAGGCATCAACGAGGGAGACTACACGATGATTATGGGCTACCCTGGCCGCACGCAAAGATACCAGACCGAAGCGCAGTTGAACCATATGATGGCACTGAACGACATAGCCATCGAGGCCAGGACCCTCCGACAGGACATTATGTGGAAATGGATGGAGAAGGATCCTTCGATCAGGCTGAAATATGCCAACAAATATGCGAGCTCGGCGAACGGCTGGAAGAAGTGGATCGGTGAGAAGAAGGCGTTCAAGGACTTGAATATCATCGAGAAAGAGCACGACAAGGAGGCCCGCTTCCAGAAATGGGTCGATAAGAACAAGAAGCGCTCGGAGCTTTACGGAACCGCGATCGCTGACATCGCCGCCGGAATCAAGACCAATGAGCAGGTGGATTTCGATGTCAAGCTCTTGAGCGAGACTGTTTTCAGACTTGAGCTCATGAATTTCACCAGCGCGTTCAACGGCGCTTGGCACAACAGCCTGAAGGCCGGTTCCGACACCGCGGCAGCCACTGCGAAAGGCCTTGAGGCGATGAAGGCTGTCTATGAGGACTACTACGCGCCTCTGGACAAGGAAGAGACCGCCGCCCTGCTTAAATTCTACAGAGAGAAGGCAAGGCCGGAGAATTATCCGGATCTTGGAGAGGATTTCGCGACTCTGGACATTGACAAGTACGTCGATGAGTTGTTCAGAACCACTGTTTTGACATCCTACGAAAAGGCCGCCGAAGCCATCGGCAAGGACGGCATCGCCGCCATCAGACACGATCCGGTCAACAAGCTGTCCTCTTCCATTGTGAATGTCTTTGTCAAACTGCGCGGAGAGCAGAGTCAGAAGGCAAAAGACAACATCAAGGCCGCATCCAAGGCCTACACCGCCGGTCTGATGGAATGGAGCAAGGGCAAGGCCATGTACCCGGACGCCAACTTCACGATGAGGCTCACCTACGGAACCGTGAAGTCATATTCCCCGAAAGACGCTCTCAACTACAGGTACTACTCCACAATCTACGGTGTGATGGAGAAAGAGGATCCGGACAACTATGAGTTCAACGTTCCGGCCAGGCTCAAGCAGCTCTACATCAAGAAGGACTACGGCCGCTACGCCATGGCTGACGGCAACCTGCCTTGCTGCTTCCTCACCACCAACGACATCACCGGCGGCAACTCCGGAAGCCCTGTCCTCAACGCCGACGGCGAACTCATAGGACTGGCCTTCGACGGCAACTGGGAGTCAATGTCAAGCGACGTGATGTTCGAGCCAGACCTCCAGAGGTGCATCTGCGTGGACATCCGCTACGTCCTCTTCCTCGTGGACAAGTTCGGCGGCGCCGGCTACCTCACAAAGGAAATGAACATCGTAAAGTAAAGAATGACACACCCCCAAAAAAAAATCACAACACTCGGAGCGTAGCGACCGAAGGGCTTTCGGGGAATCCTTTCCCCGTGCCCCTCTGGGGCTGTCGCGGAGCGACTGGGGGTTGGAGGAATCGTGCGCGAAGCGAGTAGCGACCGAAGGGGTTTCGGGGAATCCTTTCCACGTGCCTCCCAGGGGCTGTCGCGAAGCGACTGGGGGTTGAATGTAAATGGTAATATTCAAAGAATATGACAGAACAGGAAATATTGAATATGCTGACCGAGGTGGTTCATCCCGCCCAAGGCAGCAAAAGCATCATCGAACTCGGGATGGTTCATTCCGTCTCCATCGACGGCGACAAGGTGACCGTCACCCTCGCCTTTCCGAAAAGGCGTGACCCTCTCACTGAATATCTTGTCGGAAGCACCCGTGCCACAATCATCCGCAACGCTCCGCAAGGGACAGAGGTTGAGGTCAAAACGATGGTCAAGGAAGTGGCTCCCAAAAAGAAAGCCGGACTTGATCTCGGACTTGAGGAAATCAACAACGTCCGCCACATCATCGGAATAGCCTCCGGCAAGGGTGGGGTCGGAAAGTCAACCGTGGCCGTCAATCTGGCCGTTGCCCTGGCCCGTCTCGGCTATAAGGTCGGACTCGCCGACGCCGATGTCTATGGCCCATCCGTTCCGTTGATGACTGGTACGGAAGGCTTTGTACCAGAAGCCGAGGAGATCGCCGAAGGTAAGGAAGTGATCCACCCGATTGAGAAATACGGTGTGAAATGGATGTCCATCGGCTATTTCGCCGAACCTGGACAGGCCCTGATCTGGAGAGGCCCGATGGCCTGCAACGCGTTGAAACAGATGATCCTGCAAGTACGCTGGGGCATTCTGGACTTTCTTCTCATCGATATGCCTCCTGGAACAGGTGACATCCACATCTCCCTCGTCAACGACATCCCGATGGAGGGCGCGCTGATCGTCACGACACCTCAGCCGGTGGCCCTCTCGGATGTTGAGAAAGGCGTGAACATGTTCCGCAACAAAAACATAGACCGCAAGATCTTTGGCCTCGTGGAGAACATGGCTTGGTTCACTCCAGAAGAGCTTCCCGAGAACAAGTACTACATCTTCGGAAAGAATGGCGGCAAGGAAATGGCTGACAGATACGGCATTCCTCTCCTCGGCCAGATTCCGATCGTCCAGAGCATCCGCGAAGGCGGAGACTCCGGTGAGCCCGCCGCCCTTTCCACCCGTCCGGATGGTCAGGCCTTCATCGACCTCGCCGGCCTCCTCGCAAAAGCCGTGGAACAGTAAGCCAAATCTGTACGACAAACGAGGCACGGCCACTAATCGTGGATACTTTACGTTTGACTATCAATGATTTAGCCCCTTGTCTTTAGTAGGGAATCACCAAAGGCAACATGTTATCTAAATGATAATAAACACATTACCCGCCACCAACTCATTATCAGCCAGTGGCGGGTAACTAATTGGCGATCAATCAAAAGAGCGATCTCATGGTGTGGAATCAGGCACAAGGACATCGCTCTTTTTGATTTATTATCAGCGAGTTAAATGCCACGAGAATATTCCTGAATGATTGCGCCGAGTTTGCGAACGGTGCCCACAGGGGTCTCGACATCGAGGTCTTGCACATTCCGGCCTTCGGCAATGCTTTGCGCCGCGGCGGCACCGGCCGCCAGCACCATTCTCTGACAGCAAAGTTTATAGAGTTCTATGTCGAAATCAATGTTGGCCTTAGGCCACTCTATGAAAGCGCCGCCCATAGATTCAAGCCTTTGCACGAACTCCCATGGGATGCCGCCTATCACGAGATTGTTGTCCTTCGCAAAGACACTGACAGGTGTCACAAGCCGGTGGTAGCCATTCCTCCAAGGAAACCACAACGCTCTATGAGGGCTGTCCTCGCCCCTTGACGTGCCTCGGTCACCGCAGCGATGAATCCGGCGGAACCTCCACCTTGGCATGATCAATCACCCGTCTGTTGGCCGCAGTCACCGCGGCGATGAGTCCGGCTGGGACCTCCACCAGCGACAACAACATCATATTTACCGGCCAATGGAGCCATCTGTTAAATTTTAGCAGTTTTACCTTCCTGACCCATACATGAGACAAGTTCCGGAGCGACCGCTACCGCGGCCAATCCTGTCATACCCTTTTAAGAAAAAGTCTTCTTGATATCTCTGACATGATTCTATTCTTACACCCGGACATCTAAAACATCACGGCAAAATCAGTTGGTCCTGCGGGAAAAGATGAGACCGGCAAGGGAGAGAGCCAGAAGGATGAACAAAGTCAGAGAGGAGGCTCTGGAGGCTTTTGCACCGATGGAATAGGCCTTCGGCTCAAAACGCATCACGATGTCGTGCTCTCCGGCCGGGAGGTTGGCGGCGCGGAAGATCCAGTCGGCACGGAACAGGTCCAGAGGAGCGCCGTCAACAGTGGCGGTCCAGCCGTCCGGGTAATAAATCTCACTGAATATGGCCGTTCGGGCCGCGGATGCGTTGTAATGATAATGGAGTTCGTTCGGGGCGTAGGAGGTCATCCGGATGAAGTCTGTGGCCAGGCCATCGGCAGGCAACTCAGCAGAACCTTCAATAAAGTTCTCCGCAAAACCCTCAACAGGCTCTTCAGCAGACTCCTTGACGGAACTGCCTATGGCATTAGCTACGGCTGTCTTGGCAAAACCAGCGCTGGCAGCGGCGAAGTCCGCTCCGATGACGGCGGTGCGCCTGAGATCCACGGAATCAATCAAGGCGATCTCCTCGTCCGGTGTCTCAGCGGGAACGAACGAATCCACGAACCATGCGGGACCGAAAGCCTCAAGGTTTTCAACAGGCGGCATCTCCGCACCAAGGATGAAGTACTTGGTGTTCAGCGCCGAAAGCACAGGAATATTCCTGAGTCCGCCTTGGAATTCCTCTAAGGTCTTGGCTCCGCGTGTGCTGAGCGACACCGACTGAAGTTCCTTGACGATGTGCCTGTCGATCAGATCCTGATAGCGTTGCAGTTTCGCCGGACTGTAGCCCCCGACGCACTTGTGCCAATAAGGGTTGAAGGAGTCATTGAATATGTCAGCGCTCAAATCCACGACTCTGTAGGATGGAGACTTGTCCTCAAGGATCAGCTTGTCCACCTGTCTGGCCGTGAACTGGTTGTTGAATTGGCGAGGGGTCGTGAAACTGTCCGAATCGAGGTAGCGCTTGCCGACCGCGAACATATTCACAAACACGAGAAGACATATTCCCACCATCGCCTGCATCCTGCGGGCGTTGCCGATGTGAGGGTCACTCTCGTAGGACTTCGGAGCGTTCTTCGGAATGCTGTAGGCCCAGAGGATCAGACCGAACGTGACCACGATCAGAATCATCGACCACCATGCGTCCACCGAAAGGATGTGCCTTCTGTCCGCCTTGAGAGCATCCACGATGATGTCCTGCATCTGGGTGTCGGCCCTGCCGGAGAACGAGCCGGCGATGCCTGGAATCATGGCGCAGAGCAGACAGAATCCTGCCGTCAAGGCAAGGGCTATCCAACCTGCCTTCAAGAACTCTTTCTTTGAATATTCCTGCTTAAGAATTCGGTCAAGGGTGATGAAGCCAAGCATCGGCAGGGTGAACTGCAACACTATCAAAGCCATGGACACCGTCCTGAACTTGCTGTACATCGGAGCGTAGTCGAAGAACAGCTTCGTGAACCACATCATGTGGTTGCCGAGACTGAGGAACACGGCCAGAATGGTGGCGGCCAGCAGCCACCATTTCTCCTTTCCTTTGTAAAGGAACAGGCCGAGGACGAACAAGAAGACTGTTATCGCACCCATATACATAGGCCCGGCCGTGAACGGCTGAGGTCCCCAGTAAAGTGGCAGAGACTTGGCGATTTCGTTGGCATTGCCCTGTCCGGCCTGACGGAACAGTCTCACGACTTCGGATTTGTCCGGATTGACTGAACCTGCTGACGATCCTCCGTTGAAGTTCGGGATCATCAGGTTGGGAAGCTCCTCCCATCCATAGGACCAGGCCGTGGCGTAGTCCAGCTGGAGGCCGGTGTTGTTGATCTCGCCACCCTCAGGATGAGAGAGTTCGGAACCGCCACGCATGGTGTATTTCGTATATTCATAAAGCGGGGCGAGTTTGATGGTGTTGGTGCCGATCCCGGCGAGGCCTACTGCCAGAAGCAACACGCTGGCTGCAAAGAAACGGCCGAAAGCACCGCGCCGGTCACCGAGCTTGCCGAAGCGGCCGACTTTTTCCAAAAATATTCTCAAAAACACGTACAACGCATAAATCACAATCATTATCGCCAGATAGTAGGTGATCTGCTGGTGATTGGCCTTGATCTGGAAACTCAGGGCGAAACCGAACAGGACGGCTCCGAGCAGGGTTTTCGGAAGCCAGGATTTCCAACCTTTTGTCGCTTCGACAGGCTCGGCGACCGCGCTGTCCGGTCCTTGAGTCTGCCTAATGGCCGGACAAAGCCATGGCCTAAGCGCCGAGCGGTATGTGAAAATCACAGCCGCAAGCGCCCAAGGCAGGAACGCGATCGCCTGCATCTTGGTGTTGTGCCCGACCTGGATGATCTGGAAGTTGTACGAGCAATACGTGATGGCGACAGCCCCTCCAATAGCAAGAACCTTGTCCACACCCAACGAGAGCATCAACAGAAAGGCTCCCAACAAGGAGATGAACAGCCAGTTAGCCGGCCTCTTTCCTTTCATCAGAAGACTGTACAACGATTGTGTCCAGTCCCCATCGCTGGAAGGAACGAACGAAGTGGTCGGCATCCCGCCGAACATGGAGTCCGTCCAGTAAGTAGGGTCGTCAGGATGAGCGTTGTTCCATGCCACAGCCTCCTGCGACATGCTTCGGTAGCCGGTGATGTCGCTCTGGTTGACAATCTTGCCGGTCAGCACCTCAGGCACAAAGCCATAGGCGAGAACCAAAAACAACAGCACAATCCCGGCATATATTCCAATCTTCTTCATCAAAGTCTTGTCCATAATCTTTGAATATGTAAGCAAATTATTGTTTCTCGGTTATCTGATTCAGCAGCTCCGCCAGCTTCACCGTCAGGTTGCGGCGGGTGAATCGTGAGATGTCAGAAGCATTGTCCTTGAGCTCATCATTCCGGAACTCCTCCCAACAGAAATCAACCCATGCCTTGATCTTCTTCTCATCATCCCAGTCATAGACCACACCCGAGCCGGTCTCGCCGACAATCCGTGCCATCGCACCGTCAGTCTGACCTATTCCCAGAATCGGACGGCGCGAAGCGAGATATTCAAAAAGTTTTCCGGGCAGCACGGCGCGATATTCAGGTTCCTTCCTCAATGGCAGAATCAGGATTGAAGCATTCAGTTGCTCCCTGACAGCCGTTTCGTGATCCTGATAGCCGAAATCTTTCAGATTGCCCCCAAGCCCGGCCTCCTCGATCGAATCGGTGATCTCCTTGTCGGTCTTCCCCACCAACCTGATTCTCAGCGATCTTCTGAATTCACCATCCTCCTCACACTTCTGGGCCAACACTTTCCAGAGAGTCTCAGGATTGCCGTCAGAAGCAAACAAACCGGTATGGGTGATGTTGAAGTTCTCGTCAAGCTCTACATTCTTATTGAAATCCTCCTCATCGTAGCCGTTGGTGATCAGCTCGACAGGAGTCTTTGTCATCGCCTTGAACTCGTCCTGAACCAATGGGGAGACTGCGATCACTTTTGTAGCTCCGTCCAGAACCGCCCGCTCCAGACGATGATGCTTTCTCTCCGACCATGAAGTCAGTCCAAGATGCTTGAAATAAAACATCCTGGTCCACGGATCACGGAAATCCGCCACCCATGGAAGTCCCGTCGCCTTGGAAAGCCGAAGTCCGATGAGGTGCATTGACTGTGGCGGACCTGTCGTAACAATAGCGTCAACCGGATGATCCTCAAGATATTTCTTCAGGAAACGGACGGACGGACGCACCCACATCACCCTTGGATCCGGAATGAAGAAGTTTCCTCTGATGAACAAGGAAAGTTTCTGTTTCCACGACTTTCTCTGCCCGTTGATCGGATTGACCTCATCATTTCCTGCGTTGGCCGCCGTCAAGGTCTTGAGATCAGTGGAACTCCCTTTCCCCATCAGCTTACGGTAAATACCATAAGGCTCGAATATATGGCTTTTGACAACCTCGGCCTCAGGCGGAATCTCCGCCGCCAGAGTCTTGTCAATCGTCGTCAGTTCAGGATTCTCAGGTGTATAAATGACCGGTTGCCATCCCACAGCCGGAAGATATTTCGCGAATTTGACCCATCGTTGCACCCCGGATCCCCCGGACGGCGGCCAATAGTATGTGATTATCAGAACCCGTTTCATCATGCCATTGAGTCTCTTAGTAATCCTTAAAAAATAACTTGGTGATCTTTGATTGTCTTTTCGGTCTATATGTCTTTCCTCATCAGTCTTGTGCCACCGGCACACTCCTCCTTCCTCACAAAGACATCCATCCTCGAAAATACTGCCAAATCTTTACCAACTTGTTTTTTTAACGCTTACTTAATTCTACAAAGATAGTTGTTTTTGCAATCAGTCCGACATGCGGAACCGGATAATTCTGTCGGCCTCAACGAGCATCGCCTATGAACTTACGACAGATCTCGAATCGGGCGAAGTCTTCGAACGTGACGAATGGTCAGAAATATTTGCGATGCCTATTTGCGGTCAGAAAAGAATGATGTAACTTTAGAAGCTGTTCTGGATTGTTTGAAATGTTCTTTGAGGTGAAAAAACTTCAAACAAACAAAAAAACAGCTGCTTACAATATTCATTAATGAGATTCAGAATATGTTAAGGATTTTTTTCACGGCGCTGACGGTGGCGCTGACTTTTGGATTGGTGACTTCGGCACAGGATTACAAGGGGCCTGAACTGAAGCCGGAATTTGTGTGCGATCTCGGACAGATCACACCGGAGAATGTCAAGGTTAAAGGTTCCACGCAGGGATTGGCGATCTGGGGAAAGTACGGATTCGTGCTCCACGACAAGGGACAATGTGTCATCATCGACATAAAAAAGAATAGGTTCGTCTCCACTTTCAAGTTGGATGGAAACACCTCTCACTGCAACAACGCATCTTTCGGAGTTGAGAAAGGATCCAGGTTCCCGTTGCTTTACATCTCCGGATGCAAGGGAGATCATTGCTGTTACGTCACGGACATCACATTGGATGGCAGCAGGATCGTGCAGAAACTTTTTCACACTGGAGAAGGCTACACAGGATCGTTCGACTGGTTCATAGACAGGAAGAACAAGATCATCTACACCTACGGATCCAGCGGCGAGATGCGGAAACTGGTCAAGAAATTCAGGCTTCCGACTTTGAAGGACTCTGATGAAAACGGTGAGGTTCTTCTTACACAGGACGATGTGCTGGATGAGTTCTATGTACCTGGCATAAAAATATATCAGGGCAGTGTCCTTGGCGGGCATTATGCCTACCTTGGAGACGGCTACCCGCCTCACGACAGATTGCTTCACGTTGTGGACATGAACACAAAGACTTTGGTAAAAACCGTCAACCTGAACGACCTGCATCATGAGCCGGAGGGCGTGGCCGTCAAAGGGAAATGGCTTTACATGGTGATGCACGTCAGCAGACAGCCACGCGACGGGCAGATCTACAGGTTCAGGATCAAATAGGAGTGTGCGCTTAGGGTACTAACCGACCAGGCCGGTGATGAAAATCACAGCGATGGTCACCGGAGCGACATACCTGATGAGGAAATAGACAACAGGAAACAACTTGTTGTTCAACTTGAGGGAACCACCGTTCGTGAGCTCGTCACGGACGGTTTTCTTGTCCATCTTCCAGCCCACAAAGACAGAGAACAGGAAGGCTCCGAGCGTCATCAGGTAATTGGAGCACATCTTGTCACAGAAATTGAAAATGCTTTCTCCCAGAATCCTTACATCGGAGAGGAGGCCGAACGACAGCGAGCAGAGTATCCCGACCACAAAAGTGGCGAAGAACAGCGCAACAGTAGCCTTGTGCCTCGAAACACCCTTCTCCTCAACGAGATAGGCAACCCCAACCTCAAGAATGGAGATGGACGATGTAAGCGCGGCGACAAGGATGGTCAGGAAAAACAGAATCGCCACAAGGCTACTCACGATCTGCCCGCCCGCACCCATCTTCGCGAATATGTAAGGAAGGGTCTCGAACACGAGCCCCGGTCCGGCGGACGGCGCGATTCCGGCTGCGAACACTGCCGGCATGATGGCAACCCCCGCAAGCATCGCAAACAGCAGGTCAGAGACAGCGGTACCCGCTCCGGAAGCGATAAGATTCTCTTTCTCACTGACGTAGGATGAATATGTCAGCATAGTTCCCACGCCCAGAGACAGCGAGAAGAAGCTCTGACCCAACGCCGCCGAAAATGCCCCTGGGGTCAGTTTTGAGAAATCCGGCTTGACAAGATACTTGACTCCCTCGCCGGCTCCAGGAAGTGTGACCGAATAGATGGCGATGGCGACAATCAGCACGAACAGGATCGGAATCGAGATGTTGCTGAACTTCTCAATTCCCTTTTTGACTCCCAGAAAGACAATCAAAGCGGTCAGTGACAGGAATATAAACAAACAGATTATCGGTCCCCAGACCGAAGAGGCGAACTCGCCGAACATCCCGGTGACGGCCTCGGCCTTGTCAAGCGTGAAACTGAAAGTGGCGGATTTGACGAGATATTCAATGGCCCATCCGCCCACCACGCTGTAGTAGGAAAGGATGATCAGCGGTGTGACGACCGTCAGAAGACCGAGCCATTTCCATTTGGAATGCGGAGCGAGGGCGTTCATCGCGCCGAATGTGCTGAGATGGGTCTTACGGCCGATCACCGATTCCGAGAACAGGATCGGCAGGGAAAGGACGAAGGAGCACACTATGTAGATAAGTATGAAGGCCGCGCCTCCATATTCACCGACCATATAGGGGAATCTCCAGATGTTGCCGAGTCCGATGGCGGAGCCGGCGAAGGCCATAATCACGGCAGCTCGGCTGCCGAAGTTTTCTCTGTCTGACATATTCGTTAAGTTTGTTTTTTGCGTCCGGCCTGCGGGGGATGCCGGGTTGTCGTTTTATTTATGTGCTATTGACGCTTCGGTGCTTCGACAGGCTCAGTGACCGATCAAATGGTCGCCGAGCCTGTCGAAGTGACCTGAAAGCGTCTTTTGTAAACTTTGAATTCGTAAGTGTAACCGGTTTCCGGATCCGTGGCGGACGGCGTTTCCGATTCCACCATCCAAATCGCCGGATCGATCACCGGGAAGAACGTGTCCGCGTCCTCAATCGCGGTGTGAACGTGCGTTATGTAAAGTTTGTCCGCCGTCGGAAGCGCCTTGCGGTAGGTTTCACCACCGCCCATGATGAAGATGCGCCCCGGCTCTGTTTCCCGACCGCCATCAGCAGAGCCAGCCACCTCTTTTTCTGACACTTCGACATCTACGGCAGCATCGTTTACCTTCGATTTGGCAGCCTTTTCCACCAATGAATATGCATCCTCAAGGTTTCCGGCCACCTTCACACCTTCCGGAACATCATTCCAAGACCGTGTGGAAATCACAATGTTATCCCTTTTAGGGAGCGGCCTTCCTATCGAAAGGAATGTCCTGTAGCCCATAACCACCGGATTGCCGGTGGTCGTGCGCCTGAAATATTTCATGTCTTCGGCAATATGCCAGAGCAGGTCGTTGTCTTTCCCTATCGCCCCGTTGTCGGCAACCGCCGCGATGATACATTTTTCCATAAACCAAAACTGTTTCCGGCCGTAAAGTTACAGTTTTTTACCATATCCGCAAAACAGAAAATGAACAAGTTGCGGCCAAAGCGCATAACACTGACACTCTGTGAGACTTTAATTTATAAGCCCCAGAATCCGAAACCCTCGTGTGCGGAAATCCGATCTTCGCTCCCGAGGCGACCTCGACAGGCCATCCCGTGCGCAGAACTGGCCTTCCTGCTCACGAGGCGACCTCGACAGGCTCTCCCGTGCGCCAGAAAGTCACTTTTGCTCACGAGACCGATGAATATGACGGCCGGTGCGCCGGAAGGACGCTTTCACGCACGGAAAACCATTCTAAGGGAAGGCAATCAATTGGTCGCTGAACTTGACTTTCCGGTCGCTGAGTTTGTCGAAACGTTGGTCACTTCAACAGGATCAGTCCCTTATATGACTTGAAGCGACCGGAGGAATGTGTAAAGAATCTTTACAGTAAGTGTAAAGATTCTTTACACTTTTGCATATTCATAAAATAAGAATATCCCTGAATGACAATCACTTGAATCTTTTGGCATGGTAATGGATTGGCCAAATGACGGTTTTTGCGGATGGTCGTTTCGACAAACTCAACGATCTCCTGGAAGACAAGCTGGTGACAGTTATCGTGACCAACACATTGCACGTTGAATTTGTTGATTGTTGGTGAGATCGTTGAACCACGGTTGGTGAACATGCCGGACAAGGGCCGCTGAGCCTGTTGAAACGACTTTCGGTGAAGGTTAGTGAAAACCGTTATTAGTAAGCGTTTAAAAATAGGTTGGTAAAAAATTTGAGGCAATGAAATATTTCTTTAGGTTTTTGAAGAACAATCCGCTCTATGCGGTGATCAATGTGGTGGGGCTTGCGCTGTCACTGATGTTTGTGATACTGATCGGGGACTACACCTACCGGCAGTTCAGCATCGACAAATGGCACAAGAACCACGAGAGGATATACGTGCTTGGCACAGAGAACGGGAACTCACTCATGTCATGGCCGGACTGCGCCCACTCGCTCAAGGACAGGTACCCGGAGGTGGAAGATGTGTGCTGCGTCTATATGCACAACGGAAAGATCAAGCACGAGGACAGAGTCTATGAGGAAGCACAGGGGGACAACGCCGGCAACATAATGCTCGCGGACTCCAATTTCTTCAGATTCTTTGATTTCAAGATGATTGACGGAGACCGTGAGACCGCTCTGGACAGCCCTGAGAAATGCGTTGTCACAGAGTCTCTTGCCAAGGCATTGTTCCCTGACGGCAACGCTCTTGGCCAGCCGCTTCAAATCGAAGGGACACGTTATGTCTTCGTAAGTGACGACAACGGCGACCCATACGACAGCTCGCTTGTTTACACTGTCTCAGGGGTCATCAAGGATTTGGACAAGACAGTGTTCCTGAACGAGACGGCGGTCATCGCCAATTTCGAACGCGCACCGCAGGTCCTCGGCTACAGACTCCGCAACGACCTGATGGCCAGCGGGCCGTTAGGCTCCACATTGTCATTCCTGATGCTGAGACCAGGGGCGAGCCTCGAAGATAAGATTGAAGACCTGACCTCCTACTGCATTGAGAGCATTCCAGTGTTCAATTTCTACGGCAACACAAAGGCCGCCATCATCCCGCTTGACGACCTGATGTTCGCGCCACAAAATACTGGCGCGGGCCTTCAGACCGGCGACAAGAGCCTTTTAGGAATATTGCTGGCCGTTGTTCTGGCAATACTGATGTTCGCCGTCACCAACTACATAAACCTTACGGTCGCCAACACAGGCTTCAGGGCAAAGGAAATGGCCACCCGAAGGCTTCTCGGGAGTGATGGTTTGGGAATATCCTTGGAGCTGATCGGGGAATCCACATTGATGGTGTTCATCTCGTTCATCATCGGCGGGGCGTTGGCCCTGTTGCTTGAGGACAAGGTGGCCGTACTCTTCAAAGGGAAGATAGACATCCTCAAGGACATAAACTTCTCCACAGTCTCGGTCAGCCTTCTGTTCATTGTCCTGACAGGAATCATCTCAGGAATAATGCCGACCATCTCGCTGTCAAAGTACAAGCCTATTGATGTTGTCAAGGGTTCGTTCCGCTACCATTCCAAGATGGTGCTCAGCAGGATATTCATAATCCTCCAGAACGTGATCACGATGACGATGATGGCCGCGACGCTCACCATCCTGCTCCAGATGAGCCATCTGGTCAAAGCTCCGCTGGGCTACAACACGGAAAACATCTTCCGCGTCAGTTCCGACAACCCCGAGGTTATGCGGAACGCCTTGAAAAGTCAGCCTTTCGTCCAGGAAATAGGCTCGTTCTCAGGTACATCCCTTGACGGGAACTACCGTTCGATGAGCACCCATAAAGACAAGGACAACAATAATCTTCTGGTCTATCTCACAACTTGGGACAAGGAGTTCATCGACATAATGGGCATCAATCTAGTCAAGGACAACCATCTTTCAGGCGATGTGAAATATATCAATGAAGAGCTCGCCGGAAAACTGAGCCTGGGGGATGGAGAATCAGAGGTGACATGGGGCGACGGAAGCGTGACGCAGGTCGCCGGCGTGTTCTCCAACTTTCACATGACAAACATCCTTGACCCTTATCAGCCGTTCATGATCACGGTCAAGGACACGGATGAGATCGAGGATCCTAACTTCATGGTCAAGACAAACGGTGATCCGCTGGCGTGGAAGAAACTGTGCGACCTGGTCAAAGAGGTTGACGGTTCTACCGAAGACATTGACTGGAAAGTGCAGAGCATCGAGAGCACCGTCAAGGCCTCGCTCACGGAGGAAAAGAACACGATGAGGGTCGTAGGCATATTCACTGGCGTGGCCGTCCTCATCTCCATTCTCGGCTTCATCGGGATGTCGCTGTTCTTCATCAGGCAGCGGAAAAAGGAAATCGGTGTGCGCCGCATTATGGGCAGCACAACGAACGAGGTTCTGTCCCTGCTCCTGACGAAGTTCTGCGCCCCGCTTCTGGTGTCGTTCATATTCGCCGTGCCGCTCTCCTGGTTCATTATGGACAAGTGGCTGGAAAGCTTCTCGTACCGGATCGGTCTGAGCCCGTGGATATTCATCGCCTCCGGAGCCGTCTCGCTCCTCATCGCAGTCGTCTCGATCTTCTTCCAGACCCTTCACGCCGCCCACTCCAACCCCGCCGACGCCATCCGCGCGGAATGACGTCCTTAGGTTCATCTTACCGGCAACCTGCACCATAGCAAAAACAGGATTGGGGCACATAAAAGGTGTCTGACTTGAACTGAAAAAAGTTGTCACTGTACGGGGAGAAAGAGTACAGTGAAATG
>UQUJ01000072.1 GCA_900544195.1 uncultured Alistipes sp.
TAGTCGCCCCTGTAGTGGGGTACAGACTTTTCAACTCTAGCCGAGACTTTTCAGATAGTCTGGGGGGAGACTGTCTTAAAAGTAAAAGTGTCCCCAGTGAGGATTGAAAATTCGTAGTCGCCCCTGTATAGGGGTACAGACTTTTCAGCTCTCGCCGGGACTTTTAAGACAGTCTGGGGGAGACTGTCTTAAAAGTCATCGTCCCCGACTCCTATGATCCAACAACGGCTGGTCTTCCATGCCCCGCAAGAAAGTCAAAATAATCCATTGTCAATCCAATGATTATTTGTAACTTACTATCTGTTAAACAGATGAAGGAAAATGGCTTTTAAGAGAGGGACAGACAGGAAGCAGACGGTGCTTTTCCCTGAGAGTCTGGACGAGTATGTCGCCGCGGACAGCCCGGTGCGGCTGATTGACGCCTTCGCCGACAGTCTTGACATGATCGCCCTTGGATTCCACAGAGTCGAGCCAGATGACATGGGGAGGCCGGCCTATGACCCGAGGGTCCTGCTCAAGGTCTTGATTTACGGCTACTTCTACGGTGCGAGGTCTTCCAGGCGGATGGAGCGCGAATGCAAGGTCAACGTGGAGGTCATGTGGCTGACCGGCAAGCTCACCCCGGACCACAACACCCTGTCGGAGTTCCGCAAGGGCAACATCCGCTGCATGAAGCCGATGTTCCGCGAGTTCAACAGGTTCTGCCTGAGGATGGACATGTTCAGGCTGGACTACGTGTCCATAGACGGGAGCAAGTTCAGGGCGGTGAACTCAAAGGACAGGAACTTCACCCTCAGCAAGCTGGACGACCGCCTCAAGAGGCTGGACGCGCATATTGACGAATATCTCGTGGCGCTGGAGGAAAGCGACGGGGATGACGTACGCAAGTTGTCCAGGCGGGAGGTGGAGGGGAAGCTTGCCGCGCTCCAGGAGCGCAAGACCCGTTACGAGGGATACCTAAGGCAGCTGGAGGAGGGCGGAGAGAGCCAGATGTCGCTCACCGATCCTGACGCCAGACTGATGAAGGAGAACAACGGGTTCGGTGTCGGCTACAACGTCCAGACCGCGGTGGACGCGGAGAGCCACCTGATCGCAGGCTTCGTCGTGACGAACCGCCCCACGGACCACGGCCTCATCACGGAGGTCGCGGTCGAGGTGAAGGACGACATGGGACTCGAGACCCTGGAAGCCACGGCGGACAAAGGCTACCACGACCCCGACGACATGGCGTCGGCATTGGAGAACGGCGTTGTCCCGAGCGTCATCCAGAACGGCGGCGCCTCCGTGGTGGATGTCGAGTATGGATACGAGGGGGCGGAGCCGACCGAGGGACAGCGGCTCGGGACGAACCCCGAAGACATCAAGGCCTGCCTTCACGCGGGAGTGGTGCCGTACTGCCTTGAGGGCGCCCTCACGGACGCATCCGTCGAAGAGGTCACGTTGCGCCACAGGGAACAGACCGACGCCGAGGCCTCCAGAATGACACTGGAGCAGATGATCGCCAAGGCACACGAAGGGTACTTCGTCAGGGACGCCGGGCGAAACCTTGTCATCTGCCCGCAGGGCGAGACGCTGCGGCCGAAGTCCTTGAAGAGAAACGGAGACATCAGGTACTGCAACAAGCTGGCTTGCAGGCGCTGCAAGTCAAAGTGCACCACGTCCAAGTTCAAGGAGGCGGACTTCTCGAAGGACTGTCTGATCAAGAAAGTCGGAGGGATGAAAGAAGACGACAGGCGCGGAGACAACGCCCCGCAATCGAAGTTGGTGACAGAAAAGAGAGCGGTCGCCCGGTTCAAGCTCCACATGGACGAGAGGAAGATGGACAACCGCAAATGCCTTTCGGAACATCCGTTCGGAACCATCAAGCGGACAATCGGCGAGGGCTTCTTCCTGCTGCGCAGGATGTTCAAGACAGAGGGCGAGATGGCCCTGTACTGCCTTGCGTACAACATGCGGAGGGCAATGAATATGCGGACGATGGGCGAGCTGGTGGCCGGGATGGCAGAATGATGGTGCGGAAGCCCCGCTCGCGGGCCAAATGACACTGCCGGACGGACTCAACCCGCCGAGAATCGAGAATTTGGAAGCCACAACAATATTCACGACAACCCTCCAGATATTGCAATGTCAGGAACTTTAAAAGCGACTTTTAAGACAGTCTGGGGGGGAGAGCTTGCTCTTAACCTTCAAACAAACAATTCAAAACTGTTTCTAAGAGAAGATTTTCGAGGATAGATCTTTTTTTGAAGAAGGAGTGTGCCGGTGGCACATGACTGATGAGAAAAGAGATATAGACCGAAAAGACAAGCAAAGATTAAGAAGTTATTTTTTAAGGATTACATTGTTGCCGAGTCATGAGAATCATCCTGCTGACAGTCGGGAAAACCGACACCGGATGGGTACGGGAAGGTCTGGAGACATATTCGTCCAGACTGTCGCATTATGTGCCGTTCAGCATCATAGAGATCCCTGAGCTGAAGAACACGTCCGCGCTCTCGAAAGCACAGATAAAGGACAAGGAAGGGGAGTTGATCCTAAAGACAATAAGGCCTTCCGACAGGGTCGTCCTGCTGGATGAACGCGGAAAAGAGTACCGTTCCGTCGAATTCGCCGATGAAATCAGGAAGATGACCCTTGGCGGTGGCAAAGATATTGTATTCGTCATCGGCGGCGCCTACGGCTTCTCGGAAGCGGTCTATGCCAGGTGCGACGGGAAGATGTCCCTTTCAAGGATGACATTCTCGCACCAGATGGTCAGAACCATATTCACAGAGCAGCTCTACCGTGCCTTCACAATAATCAAAGGGGAACCTTACCATCACGAATGAGCATCAGAAGGTTTGGCATAAGGAATTGTCTTGCAGGGGGATTTCTGGCATCCGCCATCATTCTCCTGGTGTTCTCGCTGTCCGTCAGCAAGCTCCCGGGCAACACGGAAAGGGAGGCGGTCAAGGTCAGCCGGAACGTCTCCGGAAGAATGCACATCCTTGATGAATACATCAGCTCAGCCCTCACGGCTGACAGGCGTGTCTGGGCCGGACACAACGACGTGCCTTCCGACATGGTCATCTACCGGTACATCGACGACACCCTGCAATCGTGGAGCAACCAGTTCCCTGTCAGGAACGACGACATCGCCTCAAGGATAGTGTTTCCCCGCCTGTCGAAGCCGAGGGAGAGCATCTACTCCCCTCTCGCCGAAGTGACCCCGGAGGTGTCGTTCGTCAATTACGGTCAGAAATGGTACCTTGTCAAGTCCGAGAATCTGGGAAGCAGGAAAGTGATAGCCGGACTTGAGATAGTCGATTCGATGTCCGATGAAAGCCCGAACGGGGTAAACCGGAAACTGGGACTGGGACGCAACTATGCCATTGTCCCACTGTCCGAAAGCTGCGGCTCCGCCGCGATCATCGACGGCAAGCCTGTGTTCAAGATTGTGGCGAACTCCGTCACCGGACAATCCGCGGCGACCCACTCCACGATGATTTGGTTCGCCATAGCCTGCTTTGTCATCGCGTCCTTGCTGCATCTGGCCGAAAAGAAAAGCCTCAAACGGCTTCTGCTGGTTCTGGCCGGGCTTTTCGCCGTGATCACAGCCACATACCTGTGGGGAGAGAACATGAAGAACAGTTCCCGGCTGTTCTCCCCGACGGTCTATGCGGACGGACAGCTGTTCAACTCGTTGGGAGCCGTTCTGATAGCGTCACTGCTCATCGTCCTGAGTGTATGCTGCACCTTCGTGACAAGAAACGACATATTCAGAAGAATCCTAAAGACCCGAAACCGTAAATTGGCATTGGGGCTTTATGCCGTCTGCATATTCCTTCTCATCGCCGGGGTTCTCGTCTTCGTCCATGTGACGTTCAGAAGCATCATACTGAACTCCAACATCTCCCTTGAGCTGTACCGGCTGAACGACCTCAACATATTCAGTTGCCTCGTCTATCTGACCTTGATCAGCCTCCTGATGACCATTCCACTCCTTACGCAGATGCTCATGCCGGCTCTGAAACACCTTTTCGGGTTCAGGTGTGACTTCTTTTCCGCAGGAAGCAGGACAGTCACAGCAATAGTCTTCGCGGCCTACATGGTGATCATGGCCGGCGTCCTTGGGTTCCGCAAGGAGCAGAACAGGGTCAACGTGTGGGCCAACAGACTGTCCATAGAAAGGGACATCAGCCTGGAACTTGAACTTAGGCGGGTCGAGGAGAAGATCGCCTCCGACCAGCTGATCGCCACGCTTTCGGCCATCAGGAACGGCAACGGCATCCTGAACAGGGTCATCGAAAGCTATATGCTCAGGGCCTCACAGGACTACGACATTCTGGTGGAGCTGTTCCCCGAGAACGAGAAGGACAAGGGAGTCATAGCCTATTTCACGGAGATGGTCACAAGAGGCACTCCGATTTCGGAAGAATCCAGGTTCAGGTACATGCGTGACTCCGGAGGGCACAGTCTGTACGTCGGAAGCTTCGCCTACTACAACTACGGCAGCGGGGTGACGATGATGCTCCTGCGGGTGTCCCCAAAGTCGAACAGAGATAACAGGGGCTACTCCCAGCTGCTCGGCTACTCGGCTCCGGGTGATGTGCTGATTCCGTCCAGATACTCCTACGCCAAGTACTCGGACAAGTCTCTCACGTCCTACAAAGGCAACTATTCCTATCCTACGCTTGTGGACAAGGATCTTGAAGACGAGATCAACAAGGCGGAGGACGGAGTAGTGCGGATGAACGGATTCACGCATTTTGTCAACAATATCTCCGACAGCGATCTGATCATAGTCTCAAGACCGAAAACAGATGACTTCACCTACTTCGTGGCCTTCCTGTTCCTGACGCTGGTCTTCTACTTCTGCCTGACTCTCCTGACACTCACAAGGATTCATCCAAGGCACCGCGAGAGCAACTACTACAAATCCAGGATAAACGCGGCGATGATGGTCGCCCTGATCATGACGCTCATCGCGCTGGCCACAGTGAGCGTGCTGTTCGTCTACAGGAGGAACAACGCCAACCTTAAATCCTCGATGGCCGACAAGATCAACTCCCTCCAGACCTTGCTTCAGACCAGATGCCGCCATGTCCGGGACTACACCGAATTCAGCGCGTTGATGACATCCGGAATCATGGAGGACATCAGCAACACTATGAAGTCCGACATCACTCTGTACACTACCGGCGGCAAGGAGTTCCGTTCCACCACCCCGGAGGTGTTCGACATGATGCTTCTTGGCTCCAGAATGAATCAGGATGCGTTCGAGAGCATCATCTACAAGAACAAAAGGTACTTCATCGGCAAGGAAAACATCGGCTCCAAGCGGACATATTTCCTATACGCGCCTTTGTTCAACGTGAACGGCAAGATGATCGCGATCATGTGCTCCCCGTTCACGGACGAGAGCTTTGACTTCAAGTCGGAGGCGGTGCTGCACTCCATCACGGTCATCACTGTGTTCATGATCCTGCTCCTTGTGGCAAGGTTCATCACGGCAAAGGCGGTGGACAAGATGTTCAAACCTCTCTCCGAGATGGGAAGAAAGATGAACGAGGCCAACATCAACAATCTTGAATATATTGTCTATGAGCGTGACGACGAGGTTTCCCGTCTTGTGCGGGCCTACAACCTGATGGTTCACGACCTGTACAACTCCACGATGAAACTCACACAGGCCGAGAGGGACAAGGCATGGGCCACCATGGCAAGGCAGGTGGCTCATGAGATCAAGAACCCTCTGACACCTATCAAGCTTCAGATCCAGAGACTGATAAGGATGAAAAAGAACGGTAATCCGGCATGGACCGAGAGGTTCGACGAGATCTCCGAGGAGGTGCTCAAGCAGATCGACCTGCTGGCTGACACTGCCAACGAATTCTCAACATTCGCGAAGCTCTACACGGAGGAGCCTGTCGAAATCAATCTGGACAAGCTCCTGAAAGAGGAGATCGACCTGTTTGACAGCAGGGACAACATCAAGTTCTCCTACATGGGACTGGAGGACGCCAGGGTCACCGGACCGAAGCCACAGTTGACACGTGTTTTCGTCAACCTTATCAACAATGCGGTGCAGGCCATAGAGAACGCGCAGGCAGAGGCCGAGGAGAGAGGGGAGGAGCGGTTCCCGGGAAGAATCGTGGTGTCCTTGAGACTGTCCTCCAAAGATGGATTCTACGACATTGTCTTCGAGGACAACGGCCCCGGAGTCAGCGACGAGAACCGCTCAAGGCTCTTCACGCCGAACTTCACGACAAAGAGCAACGGCACCGGTCTGGGGCTGTCGATATGCAGGAATATCCTTGAGAAATGCAACGGTGAGATCTTCTACTCCAAGTCATTCATGCTCAAGGGAGCGTGCTTCACGGTAAGGTTCCCGCGCCGATAGGACGGCTACAGGATCAGCATCAAGGCACATAGAATCAACGCGGCGGCAAGTATCACATCAATGACACGGCCGAATTTTTCAGTCAGACTGTTCAGTGCGGACCCCGCCACAAGCCAGACCAGATTGGCCACCGGACCCGCCAATGTGAGAAGGGCGCCTACCTTCGCCAATTCAATCAAAGAACTTGAATATGGCAGCGCGAATGTCCCCAAGGCCGTCAGACAGAACATCCAGACCTTGGCATTGGTGACCTCGATTATGATTCCGGTCTTGATGGAGCAGGATTTTGCCATGTCTTCTTTCGACTGACCGGATCTGACAACGATCATCACCGCCAGACAGACCATGTAGAGGGCACCGGCATAGGAAAGCCACTTGACATAAGAGCCGAGGGCATCGCCAAGGAAGTGCGCCATCAACACCAGAGTCGTGTCGATGAGAAGGAATCCGATCACAAAGCCCCACCAGATCCGCATCGCGTGTCTCCTTCCGAAATGGATTCCTGAATGGAAGGCACACAGATTGGAAGGCCCCGGCGTGTACCCCAGCGCAAGGATGTAAAGCAGCAATGATGGCAGCATCTGTGGCGGCATAATCGAATAATCTTCTTACGAAATTAATCAGAATAATCAAATAATCCAAATAACGCAAAAGAGACCCGCCTTCGTGGCGAGCCTCTTTTGTAGTCCCAATAGGAATCGAACCTATATTTAAGGTTTAGGAAACCTCCGTTCTATCCGTTGAACTATGGGACCATTAGTTTTCTACCGAAGAGACTACTCTGCGCTCTTCTCGATGATCTGACGTCCTCTGTAGTAACCGCACTCTGGGCAAATGTGATGATACATCACTGTTGCGCCGCAGTTAGGGCAGGTAGCGAGAGTAGGAACCGGAGCGAAGTCATGGGTCCTTCTCTTGTCTCTTCTCTGTTTGGAGACTTTGTGTTTCGGATGTGCCATAGTTAATTATTCTTTAATTTATTATTTCACTTTATCCATCAGATCCTTCAGTGACGCGAACGGCAATGAAGCATCCTTGCCTTGGGAATCGTTCTCTTGTCCATCTTCAGAACTCAGATATTTCACAGCCTCAGGATTGCACTCACCCTCAGGATGAACCCTCTGGACCGGAAGCGACAGGCAGACATAATCATACACTGTCTGACCAAGATCAAAATCCGCATCCGATTCCGGAAGCCAGACAATCTCCCTCTCCCCTTCCTCCGCATCGTTGCTGTCGGCTGGTTCCTGACCGAACTTGACGCTCAGACGGAAACCTGTCTCAACCGGGAGTCTCAACTCTTCAAGGCATCTGTCGCAAGCCACAGTCACATCGCCGGTGACATCACAGTCAATCCCGATGAAATGCCCAGACTTCTCCGCAAAGACCTCTATGTCAAGGTCCGCCGCCAGAATCTCTGAATTCTCAAAACGCTCAAAGAACTCCTTCCCCACCCGCCAACGGAACTCCGTCCGTCCTTGGGTCAATCCATTTATTGGAACTATAAAATTCTCTTCCATCGATCCGGTAAACAGATTAAGGGTTGCAAAGGTATAAAAAATTTTCCGAATATAAAATCTTTTCGTGAATAGTTTGACTATTCGTCATCACCGGAGTTGCCGGAACGCTTCCTGTCCATCGGATCAAGAAGGATTTTGCGCATCCTCAGATGGTGCGGAGTCACCTCCACAAGCTCGTCTTCACGAATATATTCAAGCATCTCCTCCAAAGACATCTTCACAGGCGGCGGCAGCACAACCTTATCGTCAGAGCCGGCGGCGCGCACGTTGGTGAGCTTCTTCGTCTTGCAGATGTTGATGTTGAGGTCTCTCTCCCTCGTGTGCTCACCCACGACCTCCCCGCAGTAGATGTCATCGCCCGGATCGATGAAGAACTTGCCCCTGTCCAGAAGCTTGTTCATTGAATATGCGATCGCGGTTCCCGTCTCAAGGGACACGAGCGATCCGTTGGTACGGTTCTCGATCTCACCCTTGTAAGGCTGGTACTCCTTGAACCTGTGCGCCATGATGGCCTCGCCCTGGGATGCAGTCAGAAGGTTGCTCCTGAGTCCCATAAGTCCACGGGTAGGAATATCGAAGTTCAGCAGCGTCCTGTCACCTCTCGGTTCCATGTGGAGAAGGGCTCCCTTCCTGCGGGTGGCAAGCTCGATGGCCGACCCTACGAACTGCTCCGGGACCTCGATCGAGAGATCCTCGATAGGCTCGCAGCGCTGTCCGTTGATGGTCTTGTCCAGCACCTTAGGCTGACCTACCTGAAGTTCGAATCCCTCGCGGCGCATCTCCTCGATGAGTACGGACAGATGAAGCACACCACGTCCATAGACCACGAACGAGTCAGCGTTCAGTCCCGGCTTCACCTTCAAAGCCAGATTCTTCTCAAGTTCCTTGTCGAGACGATCCTTGATGTGCCTCGAAGTCACGAATTTTCCGTCCTTGCCGAAGAACGGGGAATTGTTGATGGTGAAGAGCATGCTCATCGTAGGCTCGTCGATGGAGATCGGAGGAAGGGCCTCAGGATTCTCGCTGTCGGCGATCGTGTCGCCGATCTCGAAGCCGTCAATGCCCACAACGGCGCAGATGTCACCGCACTGTACGCTATCCACATTGGCCTTTCCGAGTCCGTCGAAGACCATCAGCTGCTTGATCTTATGCTTCTCCACAACGTCATACCTCTTGCAGAGGCTGACCTGCTGGCCTGTCTTGAGCTCACCTCTTGTCAGTTTACCCACGGCGATACGTCCGACGTACGGGGAATATTCAAGTGATGTCACCTGAAGCTGAGGCGTACCCTCAACCACCTTTGGAGCCGGAATCTCGGCGAGTATGGCGTCCAGAAGAGGGGTGATGTCCGAAGTAGGATTCTTCCAGTCGTCCGACATCCAGCCCTGCTTCGCGCTGCCGAAGATCGTCTTGAAATCGAGCTGCTCATCCGTGGCGTTCAGGGAACACATCAGGTCGAACACCTCCTCCTGAACCTCGTCAGGACGGCAGTTCGGCTTGTCCACCTTGTTCACCACCACGATTGGCTTCTTGCCCAGTTCAAGGGCCTTCTGAAGCACGAAACGGGTCTGAGGCATACAGCCTTCAAAAGCGTCCACCAACAGGAGAACACCGTCGGCCATATTCAGAACCCTTTCCACCTCACCTCCGAAGTCGCTATGCCCCGGAGTGTCTATAATGTTGATCTTGACACCTTTGTAGGTGACAGACACGTTTTTCGCGAGGATTGTGATACCTCTTTCCCTCTCAATGTCATTGTTGTCGAGAATCAACTGGCCAAGATTCTCAGGCTGACGCACCAGATTGGCCTGGTAGATCATCCTGTCCACGAGGGTTGTCTTGCCGTGATCGACATGCGCGATGAGCGCGATGTTCCTAATGTCTTGCATATACCGTAAAAAAATCTTGCAAAATTACGGATTTTCAATGGAAAACCGAAAATTCGCAAGATATTTTTTCACTTTGGTCGCTGAGCCTGTCGAAGCGCGGTCGCTGAGTTTGTGGTCCGACAGGCTCACCAACCGTGCGGCGGCGGTCGCTGAGCCTGTCGAAGCGACGACAGTCCCTACCAGTTATCCGTCCTGAACGGTATTACCGGAAGGCAGCGTTGGCCAGTGAAGTTTCCTATCTGGAAATCCCGGAAGCAGTAGCGCACCGCCACAGGAGCAGGAACCTTGTCACTCTTCACAATCACCGTGTTCAGCTGGGTGCCTCTGCGGATCTCGGCCGGATGGAAGACCTTGTCCTCACCGGCGATCTCGAAGCCCACGATGTCGTGCCAAGGGCTGAATCCCCTCTCACCATTGTGGAACGCGACCTCGATCTCGCCGCCGCGTATCTCGTAGCTCTTGAACCTCGGTCCCTCGAACGGAAGGTAGCCCATGCCGTAAGTCCGGTTCAAAGCCAGGTAGGACAGGCGCTCCCCGACCTCCTTCTTGCGGCGAGGATGGATCTCGTCATATTCATAAGGATAGACAAGGTCATTGGTGGAGACTATTCCGCTGTTCGGGATAAGTTCCACAGCCTTGCGCTGCGCCTCGCGTATTCTCGCGCCAGAAGTCCCGTCACCGCCATAGACGAACGGCGCCAGCTCGACTTCGTAGAACGGAAGTTCCCCCTGTCCCCAGAGATTCCTCCAGACCTTCACCATCGTGGCAAGCCTCTGAGCGTAGTACTGCGGAAATCCGGCGTTCGTCTCCCCCTGATACCAAAGGAATCCTTTCAGTGTGTAATTACGAATCGGGTACAGCATGCCGTTGTACATGATGATCGGACTGTGATGGTGATACCAGCCGCCCGCTTCCCTCTTGGGTGCGTACTGTCCTGACGGCAAAGTGTTTTCGGGGTATGAATATACCTCTTCCTTAGGCAGCCAGCTTTCCACCGCCGAACCTCCCCAATTGCAAGACACCAATCCCACAGGCACGTCCAGCACAGCATTCAGCATCTTGGCGAAATGCCAGCCCACGGCGGTGAACGTTCCAGAGGTCGCCGGCCCGCTGACCTGCCACCTGCCCTCGACGGTCTCCTGAGGCGTCTCGGCTCCCGTCTTAGGAATCTTCACCAGCCTGATCTTGTCCCTGAACTGTCCCGACAGGGCCACGTCCTCAAGGGAACCCTCAACCGGGCAATGCCAGAATCCGTTCAGCGGCATCTCCATGTTGGACTGCCCGCCGCAAAGCCAGACCTCACCGACGAGGACATCACTCAAGGTGACGGCGCCGTCCTTGTCGGCGATGGTGATTGAATATGCCGTGTAGCCCGCCGCCGGAGTCCGCAAGGCAAGTTTCCAATTGCCTTCACGGTCGCTTTTGACTGAATATTCCTCCGTCCCCCACGATGCTTTCACCGTCACCTTCGACGAAGGCGCGGCCTTGCCCCAAAGGTTGGCGTCGGATTTTTGCTGAAGGATCATGTGGTCACTGAGGATCTGCGGAAGCTGTACCTTAGCCTCGGACGTGGCAGCCGCGGCCGTTCCGGCCACAATGGCTGTCAGGATTGTTATTAGGAATCTGTGGTTCATATTCTGATTATTCTGTCTTATCAGTTATTGTGTTTTCACCCCGGAAACCTCGTTGCCGATGGCAACAAGGCGCATTCACAAATATATTAATTATGCCGGAAATTCTAAAGTATTCTTTCGCAGATTGGGGAATCCGCACCATTATTGGCCATATTTCCTCTAAAAAACTGTTTCTTTCTTATGGGACGGGCGTAATAATCGCAGATTTTTATATAAATTAGTAACATGAAAAAAAAATAAGTTGCCTCAGATTAAGAGAATATTTTCGAGGATGGATCCATTTTCGAAGAAGGAGTGTGCCGGTGGCACATGACTGATGAGAAAAGAGATACAGACCGAAAAGATTCCTTAAAGATGATGCAGGTTATTGTTTGAAGGTTACTTAATGTAGATAACATGGCGAACAAACTTTGGGACAAAGGATTCAAGGAGGACGAGAGGATCGATGCGTTCACGGTGGGAAACGACCGTGAGCTGGATCACGAGCTCGCCCCTTATGACATAATGGGCACGATGGCCCACATCACGATGCTGGAGAGTGTCGGACTTCTTTCAAAGGATGATCTGGACGAACTGCTGCCGGCGCTCAAGAAATTATATTCATCAGCCTGCAAGGGGGAGCTTTACGTGGAGGACGATGTGGAGGACATCCACTCGCAGATCGAGCTGATGCTGACTCGGAAGCTCGGGGATGTCGGGAAAAAGGTGCACACGGGGCGTTCCCGCAACGATCAGGTGCTGGTGGACTTGAAACTCTACGCCCGCGCGGAGATTGAGAAGACAGTCCGCAAGGTTGAGTCCCTTTTCAGGACGCTTCAGGAGGCCAGCGAGAAGTACAAGGATGCGCTGATCCCGGGCTACACCCATTTGCAGGTGGCGATGCCGTCGTCATTCGGTCTCTGGTTCGGGGCTTACGCCGAGAGCCTCTGCGACGACCTCTGCATGATGAAGGCCGCTTGGGAGGTCGTGAACCTCAACCCGTTGGGATCCGCCGCTGGTTACGGCTCGTCAGCGCCGCTCAACAGGACTCTGACAACGGAACTGCTTGGATTCGAGGACTTGGACTACAACTCTGTCTATGCTCAGATGACCCGTGGAAAGATGGAGCGGGCAGTGGCGTTCGCATATTCATCAGTCGCGGAGACCGTCGGGCGTCTTGCTATGGATGGATGCCTTTTCTCCAGCCAGAACTTCGGGTTCATCCACCTGCCGGACGCGCTGACGACCGGTTCCAGCATCATGCCGCACAAGAAGAATCCGGATGTGTTCGAGCTCGTGAGGGCGCACTGCAACAAGCTTCAGGGCGTGCCGAACACCATCCGCCTCATCACCGGCAACCTGCCGAGCGGATATTTCCGGGACATGCAGATTCTCAAGGAAGTCTTCTTCCCTATATTCAAAGAAATGAACGACTGCCTCGACATTGTTGAATATGCGGTCCGGGGGATGGAGGTCGTCACTGATGTGATGGACGACCCTAAGTACAGGCTGGCGTTCAGCGTGGAGGAGGTCAACCATCTGGTAGAGAACGGGGTGCCGTTCAGGGATGCCTACCGTCAGGTCGCCGATTCCATCAGACAAGGGACATTTGAATATCACGGCGAGCTTCACCACACCCATGAAGGTTCCATCGGCAACCTCTGCAACGACCGCATCGCAGCCAAGATGTCACGCATTGTCGCGGGCTTCGGATTCGACAAGGTTCATGCGGCGGTTTCCGCGCTTACATCCGAGGAAGAAGCACTATAGTTAGGAACATGAAAATAATAAGTTGCTTCAGATGAGTCCACTTGAAAAAGTGCCATTTGCTACTTTTTACCCCCGTTGGAAGTACCTGTGTGGCACATATTTTTCAAAAAAAAGACTTTTTCAAGTGGACTCAAATGTAGAAGAACGATAACGATTCCACCGCTATATTAGTCTCGACACTTCTGTCTCTACTCCGGTCGCTTCGACAGGCTCAGCGACTGAGACACCAATGAAATGGCGCACAGATCACAGCCGCAAACCATCAAGAAGAGCGACATAGGTTTCAATGCCGTTGGCGATTTCGTCCAAACGGATATATTCATCGGCGGAATGGGAGCGGGCCGAGTCGCCCGGACCGATCTTGAGGGTCGGGAAATGGCAGAGGGCCTGATTGCTGGTGGTCGGGGAACCGAAAGGTTCCAGACCGAGGGACAGGCCTCGGACAACGGCCGGGTGATCCATAGGAAGATGTGAGCTGCCGATTCTTGTGGAACGTTCCTTGACCTCGCATGAGACGGAGGACTTGATCAGCTCCAGAAGTTCGGGGTTGGTGTACATCCCGTTCGGGCGCACGTCCACCACGAACGTGCACTTGTCCGGCACGACATTATGCTGGGTTCCGGCATTGATCTGCGTGACGGACATCTTGACGGCTCCGAGGAAATCGGACACTCGGTCGAGACTATGACTTTTGAACCACTGAATGTCCTCAATGGCTTTGTAGATGGCGTTGACACCCTCATTTCTGGCAGCATGACCACTCTTCCCGTAGGCAGTGCAGTCCAGTACCATCAGTCCCCTCTCGGCGACGGCCATCCTCATCCCGGTCGGCTCGCCCATCACACCGAAATCTATCCGGCCCAGCTCCGGCAGGATCAAGTCGAGGCCACCCTTCCCGCTCACCTCTTCCTCGGCGGTGACGGAAAAGATCAGCCTGTACGGCTGCTCCTTCTGAATGAGCCTTGAATATGTCTCCAGAAGAGCAATCAGGGATCCGCCGTCATCATTGCTGCCGAGACCGTACAGACAACCGTCCTCAATCTCGGGCGTGAACGGGTCACGGGTGTAGCCTGAAGCCGGTTTCACAGTGTCGATGTGGGCGTTCAGCAATATGGTCGGCCTCCCGTCCGCCGGGCCGGACTCCATCCACAGGTTGTTGCCCAGCCTCCTGGCCTCAAAGCCGTTGCCTTTCATCCAGCGTTCCATATAATCCGCCGCATCTTTTTCCTCCCGGCTCACGGAAGGAATCCGGATCATATTCATCAACAGTTCTACCGTGTCCATGAATTCTAAATCTTTATCTATTAATACTTTAGCACATTGTCTTTAGTCGAATCCCGCTAAAGAGAACATACCAACTAAAAGTCCATCAATCTGTTACACAGCACTCATTGATAATCAACCAGTGGCACGCAAAATATTGACAATCATTCAAATGAGCTTCGGTCTCCAGTACAATCCCACCGAAGAGAATCGCTTTACTCACAGTGTGACAAACAGTTACATGTCACTTCACCATCAATGGGAAATGCTCTTACCTTTAGGGCAAACCATCCAAAGGATAGACCGCTTTTAACTGAATATCAAAACGTTACATTTCACAGACTAATATTACAGCCCACTCACTTGCCAATGCAAATGTACGCAAAAGCCAACTTTATCGCAATTCCCCTCGACGAAGTTCACAATGTACTTAGTAATTAAACTTTCGCAAGTAGGCAATTACCTGCTGTAAAGTACATTATCTCACGTTCGAAG
>UQUJ01000073.1 GCA_900544195.1 uncultured Alistipes sp.
TAGACCGAAAAGATTCCTTAAGATGATGCAGGTTATTTTTTGAATGTTACTTAATGTCACACGCGGCATTAAAATAGGAATGATTGTTTAGAATCTGTTTTGAGTTGTTTGAAATGTTCTTTGATGTGAAAAATCTTCAAAAACAGCTTCTTAGTCCTGTCTCAAAGTCTCAATCCTCTCCGGAGACAGCCCTGTGGCAATCCCGATCTGTTCAACCGGAATGCCTAACGACAGCATAGACTTAGCGACTTTCTCTATACCCTTCTCTACGCCTTCCGCCGTGCCTTGCTCGACACCGGCCTTAAAGCCTTTGCGGTAGCCCTGCTGCTCGGCACCTTTGATGTACGGGTGCATCTCTTTCTCTGTCATCATATCGCTGAAATAGTTGTCAATCTCCTGGTCGTCAAGGCCGCTGACACGCATCGCCCGCTCTAACCTCTCAAACTCAGCGTCTTTCTCCGACCTCGACTTCGCAAATATAGCGAAATTTCTGAATATCCGGCACCATGCTGCCACAGGACTGTCATATTCATCAGTGTAGCGCATTATCCTCGGCAATTCCAACAGATAGAACGACATCCGGTCTCCGAACGGCTCGGCCGTCTCGATCTCACGCAGTCTGTAATGGTACAGGATCTTTCCCTCCGGCGAGTTCGGATGCTCGTCCTCATAGTTCATTATGCAGATGACCTTGACGGGCGCAAGGACATATTCCTCATCCCCGCGCTTCACCTGTCTGGTCACCAGCCTTGAGCCGTAGAAGAGCAGACGGTCGCGCTGGTCGAAACGCGAAGCCTTCTGCATCTCGACCAGAATCGTCCCGCCCGGTGTCCGGCAAAGAAGGTCGAAGAGTATCCTCTTGTCCTGAGAAGACATCTCCGTCAGTTCCGTGTTCCGGAACTCAACCGACATGATGTCCTCCTCAAGGATGTCATTGAGGAGCCGGACAAGCAATTCCGGGTGGTTCTGGAACAGATACTTGAACGCCCAGTCACAGGTCAGGTCAAGATACTCCGGCGTGGCGAGCCGCTGTGCGTAGGCATCCTTCTCCTCGTCGGTCATCCCGATGAACCGCCCGTCGTTCTCAATCAGCCTACGGCAGTGGCGGTAGCGTTTAAGATACTGCTCCTCCTCCGATGCGGCGACCGGGCAGTCAGTGGCTTCCTCCGCGGCTTTACAACCTGTGGTCTCCTTGTTAATAACCTCCACCTGTTCAATGGCATGTTGGCCATTGAAGTCTCGTCCAACAATCTCGTGGTCCATTGCCTCACGTTCAATGATGCCCTGTTCAAAGGCCCCCTGATCAATGGACCGCTGTTCAATGGTCACTTGGTTAATGGTCTCTTGGTTAATGGTAGTATGGTCATCGGCCTTCCGCCTGACGGCCTCGTTTCTCTCTGAAGTCTCCATAGTTGAAGTGAATCATGTCTGTTTGTCAAAATGTCCCGCGATTCCTCCCGGAACATGACCGCAAGTTAGGCAATCTCAACGAAAGGTAACAGAAAGAAACATATAGAATTCATAAAAAACAGAAATTTCTTGGTTTTTACCCCAGAAGAAACCACTCCTTGAGGCGCACAGTCTCCGCTCAAAGCTCTCGGCAAGGCGCTCAACCCGACAACTCACCTCGGCAATCTGAACAAGTTAACCTATCGCATTGTAACATCTAAATGTTGTATAAAACTAAAAAAATAATTGTATCTTTGTCGTATCACATACAGCACGATACGATTATGCCTGTTCAGAAGTACGAGGTGAGCTTGTCTGCAGAGGAGCGCAAACAACTGACCAAGATTGTGAAGTCCGGCAATATGCCGGCGAGAACCATCCTGCGAGCCAACATCCTTCTTGCGGTGGACAGGAATGGGAAACAGCTTATGACTGTGCAAGAGGCTGCCATAGCCTTCAACACGTCTGCCACTACAGTCCAGAACGTCAGGGCTCGTTATGGGGAGAAGGGATTCGACGCAACAATCCAGCGAAAGAAACGGGAGACACCGCCAGTAGAGGCCAAGGTTACCGGAGACGTCGAGGCTCATATCATAACTCTCGCCTGCGGAGATCCTCCCAAGGGATATACCAAGTGGACGCTTCGTCTTCTTGCCGACAGGTCGGTCAAACTGGGGTACGTAGAATCTATATCTCATACGCAGGTCGGCCGCATTCTAAAAAAAACGAGCACAGGCCTCATCTGAAGAAGTGCTGGTGCATACCAGCCAGCCATAACTCGGCTTTCGTCGCAGCGATGGAGGACATCCTCGAGGTGTACAGCCGTCCATATGATGCCAAACACCCTGTCGTATGTATGGACGAGAAACCTGTTCAGCTTCTGGCAGAAGCAAGAGATGGCTTTACTTCCATCAGTACAGGTGTACGATACGAGGACAACGAATATGTGAGGAATCCGCAGCACCTGCAGTATCTTCCTTGCTAATATAGCAATATTTTCGTAGATGACAACACCTGTGAGGGTGGCACCTGGGCAAAGTGGATACGTGAAATGCGTGGAGGATTAGGTAATGATATTCAATGCATTAAAGAAATGCCTTTGGGTTGATTCGACTAAAGGCGAGGCGGCTTTTAACTGATATTCAAGAAGTTAGACATCCCCATTGATAATGAGGGCGTGGCAGATAAATAACTGGTAATCAAGGACAAAAGCACTTGCCTACTGGTTAAAGCAACACCAGGAACAACATCATAAGCCTAAATATCAATCAGTTAAATGCCACGAGCCCGCCCCACCACCACATACCACCACCTTAACGTTCGCCACCACACACCGCTTTTCTTCACACGCCCTTACCTTGCCAGGCTTCCGCACAACAGCGATAAGAATCCCCAACACTAACGGGAGAATCCCCCTGTTTTCTACCGCGCACAAATTTTATCATAAAATGATAAAATGTCATATTGGTATCATAAGATATTGTGAATATGATAAATCCATTCATCACTACCGGTTATGACGGTGCCAAATACTTTTGCGACAGGGTCAAAGAAACAGGGGTCTATCAAGTCTTCGACCTGTTTCTGGATATCTGAATCCGAGAGCGTTATTTAAGGTAATCTCTCTTACAGGCAGACCTCGAAGTTACGGCATGGCCGGAGCGAGGATCTCGGCGATGGCGGAGGTTTCGATGAGGAAACCGTCGTGGCCGTAGGGGGTCTCGATCTGTTGGTAGCGGGAGCCAGGGATGAGTTCCGAAAGGGGACGCATATCCTCGGGCGGGAAAAGCTCATCGGAAGACATACAGATGAAGGTGCAGTCCGTCTTGATTTGGGACAGAGCGGCGGCGACACCTCCCCGGCCACGTCCCACGTTGTTGCTGTCAACCTCGTCACAGACATATAGATAGGAATATGCATCCCAATCCTTGACGAACTTGGAGGTCTGGTGACGGTAATATGAGCCGACCTTGCCGGCGAAGATGGTGTCGTCACTGTCCTCGTTCTGCTTGAAGAGGCCCTCCTCACAGCGATATGTCAGCAGGGCGATCGCGCGGGCAGCCTTGAGACCCTCCATACCGCCATTCAGGTCACGGTGCTCCTTGAAGGTCGGGTCAGCGAGAAGGGCGAGGCGGCTGGCGGCGTTGAATCCGGCGAGCCAAGGGGTCACGCGGGCACCGGTGGCGATGAAGAATATCTTTCCGAATATGCCGGGACGCATCACGGCCCATTCAAAGGACATGAATCCGCCCATCGAAGTACCGACCAGCATATCTATTTTCTCTATTCCAAGATGCTGACGAAGAAGATCAAAGGCTCGTACAGTGTCGCGCACGGTCACGCGGGGGAACTCGAAATAGTAGGGCTTGCCGGTTTTCGGATTGGTTGACGCCGGGCTTGACGAACCGCAGGCCGAACCAAGGACGTTGGCGCAGATGACGAAATATTTCCCGGTGTCGATCAGTCTGCCGGGACCTACCAGAGCCGGCCACCAACTACCCTCCGGATCAGAATCCGCGGTGAGGGCGTGGCATAGCCAGATCACTTTCTTGTCCGGTGAATATCCAAACGGCGATGTGTGGTAGGTAACCTCCAGATTGTCAATGCTTCCGCCGGACTCAAACTCGAACTTTCCTTCAATCTTATAGATGTGCTTGATCATTGTCTTTCAATGGTGTGAATGAATATCCTTTACGACGCAACTCCCTGATCAGCCCTGGCAGTTTGTCGTAGAACTTGTCAGTCCTGGCCGGATCCGTTCCGAAATGGATCAGCATGATGTGGCCGTTCAGACCATTGGGATCCGTCCTTTCATATTCCCAAATCCTGCCGAGAATCTCCTTGCTGCTGAAATAACGCTTCATTTCGGGGGTGGTGTAGTCGCCGTTGGTGAGGGTTCCGGGGGTGTAGTTGATGACCTGCAATCCAAGCTGTCTGGCCCATGAGGAGATTGTCGCATTGTAGTGCTCGTAAGGCGGTATGAAGTACGGCGCATCGGTGATGCCGAACTCCCGCAACACCTTGTAGCTCTTGAATATATCCTCGTTGAACTCTTGCCTTGTCACCAGAAGAGAGTCCCGGTTGCCCCAAGGGGCGTAGAGCAGGTGGCCATAGGAGTGGCTTCCGACATAGTGTCCTTCGGCGACAAGTCGGCGAACCACATCCGGGTACATCTCGAAGAACTCTCCAGTGAAGAAGAATCCGCCTTTGATGTTGTACTTTCTCAATGTCGAGATGATTCTTTCCGCTCCGTCGGCCTTGTCGGCGGCGGTGAACACAAAGTCTATGTGCTTGACTGACGGGTCGGTTCTGATTATTCCGCCGTCTTGGTAGATGTTATTGTCGGTTTGAGTCGTAAGGTGGGCGGCGGTAGCACTCCCTTCACGCTGGTAGTAAGACAGCGGGAAAGTCAGCGAAGCCGTGCCGTCCATTGTCGGCTCATTTGTGGAATAGTCGTGCGTGCTGTCGTGGTAAACAAGATCACCAGGTTGGAACTCCTCGTAGTTGACTCCACCATCGGTGCGGATTCCAAGAAGGCTGCCGAAGATCGTCGCATAGACAGGGCCGTCAACCAGACCGCCGGTGGTGTTTCCCATCTTGTAATTGATGATGAACGAATGAGGCTGCGTCGGGAATATTCCACCTTTCGGAAGCTCCACAATCATGCTCACGCCCCATGGATTGCAACCCAGAAGCCAGTCACGCAGAGCACCTTCCATCTCCTGATAGGTCGTGTCACCGGTCAGTTCACGGTAAAGGATGCACTGGGTCAGCATCGCCGAGGTCAGATTGTTCGAGCACCATATTCCCGGAATGCCGAACATGAAAGGATGATCCTTGCCGCGCTCATAGACACGCTGGATGCCCGAACGGATGTTCCTTATGAACTCCGCCGAGACCTTGCCGCCGAAGTTCCTCGCGATGCGGTAATGCCCCATATTCATAAAAGGATACCACTGGTAGTGGCGGGCGCTGTCGGCTCCCATCCAAGGGGTCACCGGCTCGCGGCGGGCATATTCAATGGCCTCCGTCCGGTACTTCTTGTCGCCGGTGCGGCGATACATCTCGTAGGCGGCCAACTCCATGTCGTCCACCCAGTTATCCTCCTCGTAGATGTAAGGGGAAACCACCGAGGCGGTCTGGCAGACACCTGGCTTGGCTACTCCGGCATCGTAGGCGGCCTGCGCCTTGGCACCTATCTTCTCCGCAAACTCAGGATAGAAAGGCTTCAGGATCTCTGAGCCAAAGGCGAAGTCCGAAGCGAACTTTCCTGCGGTGCTGGCCACTCCGGTCGTCTTGTTCTTGTCCCCACGCTTGCCTCTCTGCTGAGGCTCACCGGAGCAGAACCACACCGGCCTGTACTCGCCTTTTCCCCAACCATAATCGGCCTGATCATCACTCGGGACACGCATTCCGACATGGTCACGGTCATCCGCAATCTGGTTGTACATCTCCCCCGGCTCTGGGTTCATCTTGTCCAGCCACTTGAGGCCCCAATAAATCTCATCCACGATGTCCGGGATTCCATTCCGGCCCCGAGTCCCGTCAGCCAGATGGTTGTCCGAGAACGCCTCCGGATTGCTCTGATAGGCGAACATCATCTGGTAAATCGCGTTGGCTGAGGTGGTTGTGTACTGGAGGCAGTCCGAAGCGTCGTGCCAACCTCCGGTCACGTCAAGGAAAGTGCTGTCTTTCTTAGGATCCGGATGCCCGACGATGATTCCGTCCTTGCGATGACAACTGTCTTTGAAGAAAGGGTTCCAACCGCAACGCTGCTGACGCATATAGTTCAGCACAAAATCGGCCGCTCCGTCATAAACCTTAGGATTTATCGGGAATATCTCCGAGCGGGTCTCGCCTCCTGATGACAATACCTTAATATAATAGGCACCGTCGGTCTTCAAGGCACTGAAATCCAGGCGGCAGGTCATCCTCATCTGCCCAAGCGCGCCCGTCGGCCTCACGGCGTCAGACCTCCAGACGGCCTCACCGGCAAAGGCATCAACCAACTCGAAACCATTGACCTGGACAGCCTCATTACTCATAAAGACCGCCACCTTGGTGGCCTCCGGCAGATAGCCTATCTGGTTGATTCTGACCCAAGATCCGGCGAAAGCCTGAACGGCGGCCAAAGCCAAGACCGCA
This sequence comes from uncultured Alistipes sp., assembly GCA_900544195.1. Lineage (GTDB taxonomy): Bacteria > Bacteroidota > Bacteroidia > Bacteroidales > UBA932 > Cryptobacteroides. The sequence continues at coordinate 6,595 of UQUJ01000073.1, forward strand.
ATGGAAACCAATCTTTTCATTATCCTGTGGTTTATGAGATTCTTTTCAAAAAATTAATGAATATATTCTTAAAGACGCAAATTTAGGAAAAATAGCCGTCCAAAATGTAGAAAATGCTTACTTTTCACTTCACCCACTCCAACCAATTCTCTGGTGTTATGATAGTTTTCTCCTTCACATCATAAGTAGTGAGAAATGTGTTAGGGAACTGATTATTGGCACGTTTGGGATTCCACTTCATCTCAAAGATGGAGAACTGCCCATCGCACTCCTCTATGTAATCTATCTCTTGCCGCTGGTTGGTACGCCAGAAATAACCATTCACGTACCGACAGCCATACTGATTTGCCTTGATACGCTCGCTGATGAAGAAATTCTCCCACAAAGCACCCACATCTTGGCGAAGCGCAAGAGGCGCGAAGTTCTGCAAAATGGCATTGCGGATGCCATTATCGTAAAAATAGAATTTCTTGGCTCGCTTCAACTCCGTGCGAAGATTACGACTGAATCCATTGAGTTTAAAGACAATATAGCATTTTTCCAACAAGTCAATGTACTTCTCTACAGTCTTGTTGTCCGTACCCACCGTTTGAGCCAACTCATTATACGACACCTCGCTCGTAACTTGTAAAGCCAAAGCCGTAAGGAGCTTGCCCAATAGCGCAGGGCGACGCACACTCTCCAGGTTCAGCAAATCCTTATACAAATAACTGCTGGAGAGATTATACAGCAAATCCTTTGCATCCTCTTGATGATTGAATATGTCAGGATATGAACCGAAAATGAGACGACTCTCCAAGGTTTGCTTCACAGAAAGCAAGCCTTGCGCATTCAGGAGTTCCCCTGTTGACAGGGGGAAGAGATGATATTCAAATTTTCTTCCTGTCAAAGGTTCGTTGAGTTTGTTTTGGAGCTCAAAAGAGGAAGAGCCTGTCACCAACAACTGCACTTCAGGGAAATTATCCGTAATCCGCTTCAATGTCATACCGATATTCTCCACCCTTTGCGCCTCGTCAATGACAAGTATCTTATTCTGCCCTATCAGCAATTTCAGCTCTTGCGTGTTCATCGCCGTCAGCATCTCCTGCACCTCTGGCTCATCACAATTCAGACGCAAAACAGGCTCCTTGCGTCCCTCCAACACCATATTGAAGAGCGTACTCTTACCAACTTGCCTTGCCCCTATCACAACGATTGCCTTACCAGCAAACATCCGGGACTCTATCACGTCTTGTAATTGTCGTCGTATCATATCGTTGTTCACATTGGATCTGCTGCAAAGATAGCAAAACAATGTCCCTAATCCCAAAATTTATAGTGATTTTTGGGATTATAATCCTAAATTTAATACTAATTTTTGGGATTAGAGACAGGGATTGATATTTCAATCTTCTTATACGCCAGAGTTAGTTATTCCTTTTTTTCCTGTTCAACAACACAGTTCCTACGATGAACAAGACTGAAAGTCCGCCGAAAAATACCACGGCAATCACTGCATAAGTCTTTCTGCTAAAGTCAGTGAAGAAAGTTAACCAAGCCAAAAGAATAATCAGAGGCAGGAAGATAGAAAGGAATAGAAGATTATTAGGCTTGCGTTCATTACCTGCTTTCCTGCCAATTGACGTGTAAAAGTCAATCAAGGAAATATTCAGGCAAGATATAACGCCTAAACAAAACAGGAAAGATTTTGACGAATCAGTCAGATCCCCTCCAATGCACAATAGAGAAAGACAGACAATGGTTACAATTGTCCAAATTGTTTTGTATGCGATATTCATCATTACTAACAACCCATTACCTCGGACATCAAAGCGCTACCAACAATTGAAACGACAGTGATAGCAACTGCACCCGCCCCAGCTGTACAAACTCCTAATCCAACAGCAATGGCTCCGCCCCAACTAGCCCAAATGGAGACCAATGTTCCAGACAACATATTACACATAATTCGTCTTGACCCATCACTCATTGCCCTTGTCATCATAGGATTCGCATTTTGAAGTGCGTCAACGATTCCAGACGTAATTGCAACAAACGCATACATAGCCTGCGCTTCTTCTTCCGATAACTCAGAGCGCTTCACAAGATCAAAGGCGCTAGCAAATGTAAAATCTTTTTTTTCACTCATTTGCAGTATTTCGCCCAAAAGACGCATCTGATTCTCTGTCAGTGACGATTGTATAGAGTTCTCGTAACCCGATCTTGTCAGGAATTTCGAGGAAATCTCATTTTCAAAATGTGGTGCATTTGACGCTATTACATCATTCGCGATTACTTCATCAAATGAATTATCATTAAAAGAATATGCATAAGCAAAAAGGTCGTTCGTGCAATCCTTAACATAGCCCGAAAGAGTTTCCGTTAGCTGAATGAAGCCGTCACGTTCAGCTTTTGGTGATTCAAAAGTATCTGAGCACGACACAAATAGAAGACATACAAATAAAAAAAGGTTATTTTTCATAATTATCTGAAAATAAAGGGGATGGTTTGCTATTAATATTTCACTTTTCCTTATAGAAGCACATTCAAGTACAATTGGTTTCTGATTCCTTGAATTCCTTGAACGAGAACGCTATTAATTGCAACTTAAATACGTGAAGTGAAGTTGCTTTTACAGTTTCCCAATTACCAATACAGTAAGCAAAAAAGAGAGAATTAACGTCTTAATATTTCATAAGAAATATTAAGACAACACGACAATCGCCGAAAGAGCAATCTTAATCATCATATACCTCATCAAGAGATATGCTCGGTTGAGGGTCGAAAATAGAATACCCATAAATACTACAAAACAGGCCTGAAGCCAAATCATTATATTGCTAATATACAAATAATATTTGCCATGCCAACTATTTTTTACGTTTCCAAGTTAATTATCCCACTATATCAATCGCTGCTTTACCGGACTCCTTGGAATCAAAACATCAAAAACAAGAATAATTGCAGCCCTATACGCAGAAAATGCTTACTTTTGTCCTAAAGGCCAATGAATATGCCGCCTCGCGCCAAAAAGAGGACGGCCACGACTGAATCACTGAATATGGAAGAATACAGAATAGGCAACGGTTACGATGTGCACGCCCTCAAGGAAGGGCTGCCGATGTGGCTTTGTGGAATCAAAATCGAAAGCGAAACCGGCTTTGTGGCGCATTCGGACGGCGATGTGGCGATACACGCCCTCTGTGATGCGCTTTTGGGAGCGGCCGCTCTCGGGGACATAGGACTACATTTCCCGGACAACGACGACAGATGGAAAGGCGTTGACAGCAAACTGCTTCTGAAAGAAGTGATGTCGATGGTAAAGGCCAAAGGCTATGAGCTCGGCAACGCGGACATCACGATAGCTCTACAGGCTCCGAAACTGCGCCCGCACATAGACGCGATGCGTTCCAAGCTCGCGGAAGTGATTGGAACAGACATCGACAACATCTCGGTAAAGGCCACGACCACAGAACGTCTCGGCTTCGTCGGCAGAAAGGAGGGCTGCGAGGTCTGGGCAACAGTTCTCATATTCAAAATTTGAATAATCCAATCATGATGACTGATTTCAATGAATAATGAAATAAAGTTATCGTGATTTGCCTTCAAAAGCTTACTTTTGCATATAATACCCTATTGATAGCACAATATGAGCCCTTTATCAGTAATAATCACAGTTCTGGCGTACTTTGCCGTGATGTTCACGGTGTCTTGGATCTCGTCGCGTAACGCGGACAACGCGGGATTCTTCAACGGGGGACGCAAGGCTCCGTGGTGGATCGTGGCGATCGCGATGCTCGGTGCGCCGATGTCCGGAGTCACATACGTCTCTGTGCCGGGAATGGTCGGCGTGGGAGGCACGGCGATGGGTTATCTACAGATGGTGCTCGGATTCTTTGTCGGCTACATCATCATCGCCTTCGTCCTCACACCTATATTCTTCAAGATGAATATGGTGTCGATCTACCAATATCTTGACGACCGGTTCGGAGTCTCCTCGCACAAGACGGGGGCATGGTTCTTCTTCATTTCCAAGATTTTGGGAGCCGCGGTCAGACTATTCCTCGTCTGCGTGACGCTCCAGTTGATGATTTTCGAGCCGCTTGGGCTGCCATTCATCCTGAACGTGATCGTCTCCGTGGCCATCGTGCTGCTTTACACATTCCGAGGCGGGGTTAAATCCGTGATTTGGACGGACACTTTGAAGACAGTCTGCATGATTGTCTCCATCGTGCTGGCGATTGTGTTCATTGCCAAGGATCTGGGTCTTAATTTCTCCGGCGTGGTGCGGACGGTGCGTGAGAGTTCATATTCAAAGATGTTCTTCTTCGATGATGTGAACCACCCTGAATATTTCTGGAAGCAGTTCCTGGCGGGCGTGTTCACCGTGATCGCGATGACTGGTCTGGACCAGGATATGATGCAGCGCACGCTGAGCAGCCGCAACGCCAAGGATTCGCAGAAGAACCTCATTACCAGCGGTTTGTTGCAGATTCCAGTGATATTCCTGTTCCTCTGCCTGGGGGTGCTTTTGTACATATTCGCAGGGCAGAAGGGCATCTCCGAGGTTGGCGACACGCTGTTCCCGGCCGTTGCGACAGGTGGCTATCTGCCTGCGATTGTGGGCGTGCTGTTCGTGATCGGGCTTGTGTCGTGCGCGTTCGCGGCGGGAGGCTCGGCCCTGACCGCGCTGACAACGTCGTTCACGGTGGACATCATAGGCACCAAGGGGAAGAGCGAGGAGCAGGTGACCTCTGTCAGGAAGAAGGTGCATCTGCTGATGGCGTTCATGATGGGAGTGGTGATCTTTGTCTTCTATCTTCTGAACACGAAATCGGCTATTGACGCGGTTTACAAGCTTGCGAGCTACACTTACGGGCCGATCCTGGGAATGTTCGCGTTCGGGATATTCTCGAAAAAGAAGGTCAACGACAAGTGGGTGCCGCTGGTGGCCGTCATCGCGCCGGTGCTTTGCTTCATTCTGCAGAGCAACTCCGAAAGGTGGTTCGGTGGGTACAAATTCAGCTACGAGCTGCTTCTTTTCAACGCTTTGTTCACGATTTTGGGACTTTGTCTGCTAATTCGAAGAAAAAAGTCGAATTAATTTTGTCAATTCAGGATAAAGTTCTATTTTTGCAGTCCAGTTGCGAAGAAACGCAGCGCATCATTGAGATATGGTGTAATGGTAGCACTACAGATTCTGGCTCTGTCAGTGAGGGTTCGAATCCTTCTATCTCAACTTTAAGTCCGGCTCTGGCCGGTTTTTTATGGCTCTTGCCAGGAATGGCGGGGTAGCTCAGCTGGTTAGAGCGTCGGATTCATAATCCGGAGGTCGTGGGATCATGCCCCACTCCCGCTACAAACAAAGAAACTAATTAAGACGATAATGGCGAACGCATTTCACTATTCCATCGGAAGGAAGTTCATTCAGGCAGTCAGCGGAGCATTTCTTATAATCTTCCTGCTGCTTCACGTGACGATTAACCTGTTCTCCGTCATTGACTCTTTCACAGGCAACTACAACGGGCTTGACGGCCTTTTCCAGAAAGGCTGCGATTTCATGGCTCTGCCTATCGTGACCATCATGGTTCCGGTTCTTGCCGCTGGTTTCATCATCCACATCATCTACGGATGCTGGCTTACTTGGAAGAACATCAAGGCTCGTGGCGGCTACAAGCGCTATGAGGCTTCAAGCGTCGCTGCCGCCGACTCCTGGTCAGCAAAGAATATGTTCGTGCTTGGCATCATCATTCTCGGCATCCTTGCATTCCATCTTACCCACTTCTGGGCCAAAATGCAGCTTGCGATGTTCACCGGCGCCGAGGAGGGCAACCCTTACGAACTTCTCAATCTCACTTTCGGACGATGGTGGGTGCTGGCATTGTACCTTGTCTGGTTCGTGGCTGTATGGTTCCACCTTTGCCACGGTTTCTGGAGCATGTTCCAGACAGTTGGCTGGAACAACCAGACCTGGTTCAAGAGACTGAAAGTGATCGGCATCGTGGTCGCCACGCTGATCTTCCTTGGCTTTGCGGCTGTTGGCATCAACGCATTCCTTCAGGCAAACGCTTTGATTTAGTCAAGGATTAAAAATGAAAATTCAAGGGCGACCGTGTTCGGTCGCCCTTATTTGTCATACGCCACCAGGTCGTTGAACCAAGAATCCGGCCTCTGAGCCCCACTTCCGGTCACTGAGCCTGTCGAAGTGACCATATAAAAACAGGACAACAAATAAGCCACTTCGACGCTTCGACATGCCCAGCGACCAAAGCGTCAAAAACAGACAAATTGATTTATAAATAATATTTAGTAACATGAAAAAAATAAGTTGCCTCAGATTAAGAGAAGATTTTCGAGGATAGATCTATTTTCGAAGAAGGAGTGTGCCGGTGGCACATGACTGATGAGAAAAGAGATATAGACCGAAAAGATTCCTTAAGATGATGCAGGTTATTTTTTGAAGGTTACTTAGTAATCATTAAAAAACGAACTGAAATGAGACAGAAAAAGTTCCTGCTCCCAGAGAGCGAAATCCCGACAGCATGGTTCAACATGCAGGCAGTCATGCCCAACAAGCCTATGCCAATCCTCAATCCGGTCACACACGAGGCCTTGAAGCCCGAGGATCTCTACCCGATCTTCTGCAAGGCCTGCGCCGACCAGGAACTCAACACAACTGACGAGTGGATCCCGATCCCCGAGCCGGTACGCGAGCAGTACGCCGGCTACAGATGCACTCCGCTTGTGAGAGCCTACGATCTTGAGGCCGCCCTCGGCACTCCTGCCCACATCTATTTCAAGAATGAGAGTGTCTCTCCTGCCGGATCCCACAAGCTGAACTCTGCCCTGGCACAGGCCTACTATGCCAAGGAGCAGGGCATCACCAACATCACCACCGAAACCGGAGCCGGACAATGGGGCGGAGCGCTATCCTACGCCGCAAAGAAGTTCGGTCTGGACTGCGCCGTCTATATGGTCAAGGTCAGCTTCCAACAGAAGCCTTACAGGAGGTCGATCATGCAGACTTTCGGTGCGGCGATCACCCCGTCCCCGTCAATGTCCACAAGGGCCGGAAAGGACATCATCACGGCAAATCCTAACGATCAGGGATCCCTTGGATGTGCGATTTCCGAGGCCATAGAGCTTGCGGTAAGTACCCCTAACTGCAAGTACACCCTCGGATCCGTCCTGAACCATGTCTGCCTGCACCAGACCGTCATAGGACTGGAAGCCGAAAAGCAGATGGAGATGGCCGGGGAATATCCTGACATCGTGGTGGCCTGCTTCGGTGGCGGCTCGAACTTCAGCGGCATCGCCTACCCTTTCATGAGGCATAATATTCAGGAAGGCAAAAAGACCCGCTTCATCGCGGCCGAGCCATATTCCTGCCCGAAACTAACGAGAGGAAAGTTTGAATATGACTTCGGTGACGAGGCCGGTATGACTCCGCTCCTCCCGATGTACACCCTCGGTCACGATTTCAAGCCGGCGACCATCCACGCAGGCGGACTTCGCTACCATGGAGCCGGCGTGATATTGTCACAGCTGATGAAGGATGGGTATATGGAAGCAGTTGACATCGAGCAGCTTGACGCATTCAAGGCCGGAGTTCTCTTCGCTCAGACCGAGGGCATCATCCCTGCTCCGGAATCCTGCCACGCCATCGCCGCGACAATAGGCGAGGCACTCAAGTGCAAGGAATCCGGCGAGGAGAAAGTCATTCTCTTCAACCTTTCCGGCCACGGTTTCGTGGATATGAGTGCCTACGATCAATACCTCTCCGGCGAGATGCAGAACTTCCACGTCTCCGACGCCGAGCTTGCAAAGTACATCAAGTCGGCAGACACACTGAACAAGTAATCGATTAGATATAAGGTGGAATATAGTCCAGAGGGCCTCTAACCTGAACTTTGCACGTTACCAAAATTCAGAACAGAGGCCCTCTGGACTTATTAGGGTAACCTAATATTTCAATGACATCATACTGCATAGTGCATAGTCATCGTACATAGTACATATTTCAATGGCACCATACTGCGGTTGCTGAGCTTGTCGAAGCAGCGAAGCAGCTGAACCCACGGATGTACTGTGTACTGTGATGTGCCGTGGCAGATAACTATTTGATTTTCATGCAAAAGGATAAAGTTCTGGTGTAGAAAGCAGTACCAGAACATTATTCTTTATAGTCATTTTCAATCGTTTACGTGCCACGTCAGAAAATTGAAATCGACAAATCCGACAACCGCTCTTTCTGAAAAAACTCATTCAGAATTAAGTAACATGAAAAAAAATAAGTTGCCTCAGATTAAGAGAATATTTTCGAGGAT